>CAZNMS010000113.1:0-20909 GCA_964573505.1 uncultured Planctomycetaceae bacterium
GCTCGGTCACGTACTGCAACCGCTCGCCCTGCCCGATCGGGTCAAAGACGAAGACGACATAGCCCTGCTTTGCGAGTCCCTGCGCGAAGCTCTGATAAGTGTCGCCCGCTTTCCCATTCGCCGAGTGCCCGCAACTGCCGACGACCGCCGGGAACGGTCCTTTGCCCTTCGGCACGTAGAGGTTCGCTGTAACAACCATTCCGGGGCGGCTCTCGAACATCACCTTTTCAACGCGATAGCTCTCGCGTTCGAGCACGCTCGTGACCTTTGCATTGAGCGGCGTCTTCTCGGGCTCAGGACCGAATGCTTGCCGAATCCGCTCTTTCACCGAGCGAACATAGCTCTCGGCATCCGCCTTTGTTTTGAGTGCCGCACGCAAAGCATTGCCGCGTGCTTCCGCTTCTCGCACTTGCTCAACGAGCCACTCTTGCACCATTCGCGAGAAGCGATTGAGCGGCGGCAAGTCGCTCGGCTTCGCAGTTGCCGTTTCAGCAGCGAGCACGTTCGAGCCAGTCACGCTCGGCGTGCTCAGCCACTCTTGTCCGAGCACCGCTCCTGCTGCCGCGAGTCCGAGGAACTCGCGGCGCGAAGATTGAGCAGCCGACGCGGGCGTGATGTCAGCAACATGTTGAAGGGCAGACGTCATGCAATGTTCCTCGTGAAGAATGAGTCGCTCAGTCGCGGTCCGATGCAACGAGGCCGCAAGTTGGTCGCGGTCGACGTTGAAAGCAAACTCACCGGCGCGAGTGCGAGTCGTTGCTGACGAATGGCCGAATCATCTTCGCGCTCTCGCGCCGAGCAGCCTTCGATAAGGTTGCCGCGCAACGCATCACGCGGTCGGTTTGCTCGTCGCGCGTCACGAAGTCGTCGCGGTCTCAATTCAAGGATGAATCATGAGCCTTTGGCACACGGTGCTTTACGTCGCAGCAGCCATCATCGCGCTGCGGTCGTTCATTCAACTCGTGACGAACTACCGATCGGAATACGAAGAGCAATTGGTCAAAGAGGAACTGCGCTACCGCGTCGAGCAGCTCGAAAAAGAGAAAGCCGAAGCGCACGGCGAGCACGATTCTGACGCTGCCTTTGATGCCACCACTCACGGTCATGCGGAAGCGAGCCACTAAATCACAGGACGCCATTGCCGACGCCGTAGCTGAAGTCGTCAGACTTCAGGCACTCACACGAAGGCATCCGAATTCTCACGAATTCGGCTACGCCCCCTCGCGACGCCGAGATCCGCTGATCGGCTCATTCATCGCTTTGCTCGGACAACTGCTGCCGAATGGTTTCGGCCCATGGACCGCGACTGTCGTGATTGAGGTACTCGCGCCACAGCACTCGCGCTTCCTCTTTGCGTCCTAACGAAGTGAGCACCGCCGCTTTGTGATACATCGCATCCGCATAAGCCGGATGTGCTTTGAGCGCGATATCAAAAGCATCGAGCGCTCCTTGCTCGTCACCGAGTTCGTGACGAATGCAGCCCATCTGCGTCCATGCTTGCAGGTCGTCATGATCGTGCTCGACCGCGACATGCAATCGTTCGAGTGCCCCGTGCGGGTTGTTCGTCCGATAGAGCGCATCAGCGAGATAGAAGTGCAACTCGGGATCGCACGGCCGCTCCATCAGTGCGAGACGGAACGCTTCGATCGCCTCGCGCGGCGCATCTTGTTCGAGCAAACGGCAGCCTTGATCAAGCCAATCTTCCGCCGTCCAGTCCGAGTGATCCGGAGGCGCGCTCTCGGCTGAAGGACTCGCAAACGGAATCACATCGGGAGCATCGCCGTCATCAGAGGTCGCCTCTGTCGTTGATTGATCAACAGCGCGATCGAAGTCGAAGAGCCGTTGCCCACTGCGCGGATCGAGCAAGCCATTCTCGTCTCGCACAACGACGCGCGAATCTCGTTCAAGGATCTGCAATTGAGACAGCGGCAACTCGGCTGCCGGGAAGAGCGTTTTGAGATCCTGCAAACTCGCTTCGATCTGCGACCGCGAGACTCCTGCAATGAGCAACTCATGCAGCTTTCGCACGCCCGCCACTTCTTGCACGTCGAAGTACGGCAAGCGAAAGACACGATGCACGGCGCGGACGAGTCCCAATCGCTCCCAGCGCCGCACAAGACTGACCGGCACGCCGAGTAATTGTTGTAACATGGCCGGCGTATGCAGCCGCTGAGCCTCTCGCTCGCGCTCTTCGAGCCCAATCAGACGCAGCCAATCAGACTCTTTGACGATCCGCAGCGGCTGACCTTGATTGATGAACTCAACCGCTTGCCGCAGCTTCGCCGATGTCTTGCCGTCTTGTTCGAGCGGCCATCCTTCCTCACCGACAACGATCAATGTCGAGTGCTTGCCGAGATGTTGCTGAGCTTGCCCGCCTTGCTCTTCGGTCAGCTCATAAGCCTGCTTATGAGTCATCGACGCCAATGTGCCGGTGAAAGTCACGCGCTCGCCCTGCAATGGCGGGGAACTCGTCAGCGGCGGAGAAGAAGGAGAAGCGTCGGTCATGAGTAACTGCACAAAGCGAGAACGAAGAGAGCAAAGCCGTTTCCGGCAGAAGCTGCGGAAAATTGTGGGCCGACGCTCCGCGTCGGCAGTCTGTAGTGTGCAATTTAAAACACACCGCCATCTGCTGCGACGCGGAGCGTCGCACCACAATGAAATGCGACAGCCTCGTCAGAATTCGGATGCCGTCGCTCGAGCGTCTGAAGTCTGACGACTCCAGCTACGGTTTTGGCGGAAACGTCAGCAAAGCCGAAGGCGCGAACGATCGGCCCCCGCCGCCCATAACGCAACCGGCACGACCTTGCGGTGATGAAGCCCGGCAACGTCAGAGGCGTCCTCGCGATCTGCACCTTCGACGCTATCTTGCCGCCCGTTTCTGATTCCCCGCATCACGGAAGGTCGCGATTCATGATTACTCGCATCACGGGCACATTGGCCAGTTTGTCGGAGTCGGCTGCTCATATTCAGGCCGGGTACTTTGAGTACGAAGTGCTGATTCCCGAGTTCGTTCGTCGTCAGTTGCAGGCCAAAATCGGACAAGAAGTGAGCCTCAAGACGATCGAGTTTCTCGATGGCAATCCGCAGCAAGGCAAACTCGTCCCGCGAATGGTCGGGTTCATGCACGATGCCGAGCGCGAATTCTTTCACACCTTCTGCCAAGTTGATGGCGTCGGCGTCAAAACTGCTTTGCGAGCAATGGTTCGCCCCGTGCGCGAAGTCGCGACGGCGATCGAAGAGCAAGACGTCAAAGCACTCACGACGTTGCCGGGAGTCGGAACAGCACTCGCCGAGCGCATCGTCGCAAAGCTCCGCCGCAAGATGGCGAAGTTCGCGTTGATGATTGATCGCTCGTCGCCGGCCTTTGACACCGAGCAGATCTCGCTCGCCGAAGACGCGTATCAGGCTCTCGTCAGTTTGGGCCACTCGGCACAAGAGGCCCGCGAGAAGGTCGAGACCGCGCTGAAGAACAACAAGAAGATCAAGACGATCGACGAGCTGCTAATGGAGATCTACCGCCGAGGCCGCGCGGAGTAATGCGTCTTACAGTGTCGCCTTTCGCTCCGAAGCTGTGATGAAATCGCCTCTGAGCTTGCCGCAGGGGTTTAGCGGCCTTTGCGTTACTCGATATGCCTTGAATCGCAGTAGCGCAGAAGCCGTTGAACCCCCGACACAAGGTCGGGGGCGATTAAATCTACAGCGCACCATGTAGCTGAAATCGTGAGATTTCAGGCATTTCAAGCGTCCGAAATCTGACGATTTCGGCTACGGAAACGCGAAGGTGCGCTGTCGAATTAAATCGCACTCGCTCCGCGAAAGGCGACCAATACTCCGAGGCGCTGCCTCGTTCGTTCTCTCATCCGACTTCGCTTTCAGGAGCGCCCGCCGTGCCGACTGATCAACACTCCGCAACAGCTCTGCCTGACGTCGGATGGAATTTTGATAACACCTATGCCCGCTTGCCCGAAGTCTTCTTCGAGTTCGCACGGCCCGATGACTTTGCCGGTCCGCGCGTCTCGGTGCTGAATCTGCGACTGGCTGACGAACTGGGATTGTCATTGCAGAAACTCGCGCCATCGGACGCAGCGGCAATGTTCTCGGGACAGCGGCTGCCGAGCGGTGCTCAGCCTCTCGCTCAAGCCTATGCCGGTCATCAATACGGCGGCTTCACGATGCTCGGAGACGGCCGCGCGATTCTGCTCGGCGAGCAAGTCACTCCGAGCGGCCGACGTTACGACGTGCAGTTCAAGGGCTCGGGACAAACGCCGTTCTCGCGCCGAGGCGACGGACTAGCGGCACTCGGCCCAATGCTTCGCGAATACATCATCAGTGAGGCAATGCACGCTCTCGGCATTCAGACAACGCGCAGCCTCGCGGTCGTCACGACCGGCAATCCGGTCTATCGCGAAGAAGTGCTGCGCGGCGCCGTCCTCACGCGAATCGCTGCGAGTCACATTCGAGTCGGCACGTTTCAATATCTCGCCGCCCGTCAGGACGAGAAGAACTTGCGCGTGCTCGCTGACTACACGATCGCGCGGCATTACCCGGAACTGGCCGACGTGCCGCAAAAGTATCTCGCGTTTCTCCGAGCGGTCATCGACCGGCAAGCGGCGCTGATTGCAAAGTGGCAACTCGTCGGCTTCGTTCACGGCGTCATGAATACGGACAATATGGCGATCTCGGGCGAGACCATTGATTACGGCCCGTGCGCGTTCATGGATTCGTACCATCCGGCAACGGTCTTCAGCTCGATCGATCATGCAGGCCGCTACGCCTATGCCAATCAACCCAACATCGGCCAATGGAACCTCGCGCGCTTCGCTGAAACACTTATTACACTGCTCGACGACAACGAGCAGCGAGCGATCGAACTCGCGACCTCAGCGCTCACCGATTACGCCGCGACGTTTAAGCAATTCTGGCTGACCGGCATGCGGCAAAAGCTCGGCTTGCGAACCGCCGCAGAGGCCGACGAAGAATTCATTCGCTCGTTGCTCGAATGGATGACGAAGAACAAAGCGGACTACACGAACGTGTTCGATGACCTCTCGCAGCCGAGCTTGCCGACGAACGACCTCTATCTCGACGAGTTCTTTCAAGCATGGCTCGCGCGCTGGGAACAACGATTACAGAGCGAGGGCCAATCTCCCGAAGCCGCTCGCGCCTTGATGCTGTCAGTGAACCCGGCCGTCATCCCGCGCAATCATCGCGTCGAAGAAGCTCTCGCAGCCGCCAGCGAGTCCGACGACCTCGCACCGCTGCATCGACTCGTCGCCGTCTTGCAGTCGCCCTTCACGCGAAACCCCGCGTCGCTCGCCTTCCGCGACCCGCCCCCGCCGAATCAGTGCCGCTATCGAACGTTCTGCGGGACGTAGTTGCTCGACCGATCTTCGCACGGAGGGATCGTCGGGGAATAACTTCCCGCTTTGCGTCGCGTAGGCGTCCATGCTACGGATTCTTGACGATCCCTGACGCGAGCAGCGCAGCGATCGTCACTCACTTCCGATCGCGCTCCAGTTCAATCAGCACCTGATCGAGTTGCGCAATCAACGGCGCGAGGTATGAGCGTGCGACGGTCCAAACAACATCGAGATCAACGCTCATGTAGTCATGCACGAGCCGATGTCGCATGCCCGTGATGCGATGCCACGGAGTTTCGGAGTGGCGCTCACGAAGCTCATTCGAGACCAATCTCGCGGCCTCTCCCAATGTTTGAATGAGATGCGTGACGGCCAATTGCAGATTCTCGTCCGCATCGAACTCGTCGCGCGTCATGTCGACCACTTTCGAGATCGCTTTATGCGCGAGGTCTCTCATGTGTCTGAGATAGAGCGAGTCATCCTTCGGCTTCATAGATGACCTTTGCCGTACCGAGGATCTCGTCGCGCACCCATCGATTCAGATACTTCGGGTTCAAGAGATCGACTTTGCGATTTCCGAACTGACTCCCCAATTCGGCTTCGATGTCGATGATGTCCCATCCGGGCGAGTACCCAGGTTCAAACTCTGCGAGAGCATCAACATCACTGCTGTCATTGAAGTCCTCGCGAAGAATGGACCCGAACAAAGACAGCCGCCGAATACGGTGCTTGCGACAGAGGTCAGCGATTTGTGTTGTTGGGATCGAGGCCACCATTTCTCATCACGCTTTCAATATTGGCCCAGTCGGGACCGATTGTCGTTTCGAGTCGGGCATCACGTTATTCGGTTCAGAAGGTGCGACTATTTTGCCGCAAGAATGGAAGGCTGGGACAGGTCCCAGCACTCCAAGAAATCACACATCACGCTGACTCAATGCCGCAACCTCTTCGGTGATGTCGATGCCGACGGGGCACCATGTGATGCATCGGCCGCAGCCGACGCAACCGGATGTGCCAAACTGTTCGTGCCATGTCCCCAGTTTGTGCGTTAGCCATTGACGGTAACGCGAGCGAACTGAGTTCCTCACAACTCCGCCGTTCATGTAGCTGAAGTCGAGATTGAAGCACGAGTCCCAAACTCGCTGCCGTTCAACGCGCGTGACGTCGAGATCTGCAACCTCATTGACTGAACTGCAAAAGCACGTCGGACAAACCTGAGTGCAGTTCGTGCAAGACAAGCACCGCTCAGCGACTTCACTCCAGCGCGGATGATGCATGTTCGACAGCACGATCTCGCGAACGTCTTCGCGCGGCAGTCGACGCTGCTGTCCCTTAGCCCCGTCGCGACGTTGCTCCGCGTGCTGCAAGTGCTCGTGACTCGCGGGCTCTGAATCAATTGCTGAGACGATCTCGCGCCCGCGTTCGCTGCCGACTTCGAGCACGAAGCCGCCGTCTGTTTGCGGATCAAGTTCAGTCAGCGCGAGATCAAATCCGCTGAGACATTGAGGACCGGTTTGCATCGACTCGCAGAAGCAAGTCGCTGCTGCCTGCGTGCAGTTCACAGCGATCAGCAATGCGCGTTCGCGACGAGCGGCATAGATCGGATCCGTGAACCCGGACTGTTGAAAGACGTGATCCTGAATCGCGATCGCAGCCAGTTCGCAGGCTCGCACACCGAGGAACGCGAAGCGCGGTTCGTTCTCACCCGCATTGGCCGTCACCTTCCATCCATCGTTTGATAGCTCTGCCAGTGAGACGGTCGACATCGGCGGAAATAAGAACTGCTTCCATGATTGCGGCCCGACGACGAACCCGAAGCACGCATCGTCGTCGCGACGTTCAAGTCGGTACTTGCCGGGCTCTTGCTGATCGGTCCATCCGCGCGGCAGATCGTCGATTGACTGAATGCGGTCGTAGCAGATCGCTCCCTGACGCAGCGTCGGTCCGACGACCTCGAAGCCGCGCCGCTGCAGTTCGCTCAGCAACTCACTCAAACCGGACCGAGAGAGATAGCGATGTTCGGAACTCATGCCGTGACTCCTCGATCTTGCGGGGCATCGGCGATGAAGGCATCGAGCATCTGCAAGCGGGTCGCGAGCAGCCTCTTCGAGAGCCCGCCGGCTAAGCGCCGCATGACTTGATAGCCGAGTTCATGATCGGCCTCGCAAGCGGCTGCGAGTTCTCTGCCGGACATTGTAATTAGTGTGACATCGTCTTGAGCGATCGCCGTCGCGGTCATGCGCGAGTCTCCGACGAGACTCGACCATGCGAGCAATTCGCCGGGCCCGACCGTGAGAATGCGAGTGCGGCCTCGATTCGCGAGCCCCATTTCGAGCGTCACGTGCCCGCTGCTGACGATGTAGAAGCCGTCGTGCAGCTCGCCTTCGCGGAAGAGCACCGTTCCGAGAGCAACGCGCTTTGTTTGCGCCAGCGCTGCGAGGCGCGTCGTCACGGACTCCGTGAGATGTAATGCAAATTGCGATTCGCGAATCGCTCGCGCTAACTCAGAAAGATCCATCGTGCTGCTCCTGCTGCGGTACGCGACCAATTCGTGTCGCAAGTTTGAGCTTGCGCCAACAACTCCGAGAGGCCAATCAAAGAGTGCGGAAGAGTCGTTGTTCGCGCTCATGAAAGCGTCTCTTCGCGACAACTTTAGTCGGACAGCGTCATGTCCGTCGCTCGATGCATGTCATACGCATCGAAGCACTGAGATCGATCGCGAAGGGTCTTATCCGCGTGAGAAACATCCGTGTGAGCAAGGACTGACAGCAGACACTTCTTTGGCGCATCCTTTCTCACTCGGATTTGTCTCACACGGATAAACGCCGTGATCAATCCGCCGCAGCTTGAAGTGAGCGCGTATTGGTTGATCGCGAATGGGGTAAGTTTGATTGCAGGGCGAATGCAGCTTTGCCTCAATTTGGTCGCCACTGAAAACGACGCCGGGCACGTTATGGAACGTACCCGGCGAGATTGATGGCGGCTTTCAAAAGAAACTTACCCGAAGAGCACGGACTGGAAGTCCATGCTACGACGACTCGGACATCCTCTATGCGATCAACTCTTTGATCGGCTGCACTGACGGATCGGCGATCGGCGTCGGGCGACCGTCGACTTGAATCGGGGCCGTCGAGTCGACTCCGACTGCTTGCAAGTACGTATGAAAGAGGTGCCCGTGATTCACTTCGCGATCAGCGACGGCGGTCCCGTTGTCGTTCGTCTTGCCGATCACCGCTCCGGGTTGCAGCTTCGCTCCCGCCATCGCGACCGACCATGCAGTGCCCCAATGGTCGCGACCGTAATGCTGATTGATGTTCGGAGTGCGTCCGAACTCAGACATCACGACAACGAGCGTCGACTCTAAGAGGCCCGTCTCCGCGAGGTCTTGAATCATGCACGCGAACGGACGATCGAACTCGCCGAGTTGCTCGATGTGAAACTCGAAGTTCTCGTAGTGACTGTCGTAGTTCGTGTGCTGCACTTGCACGAAGCTGACGCCGTTCTGCAGCAAGCGCCGGGCGAGCAGCATTTGCCGACCGAAGTCGTACTTGCCGTAGCGCTCTTGATCCTTCTCCGACTCCTTCGTGACGTCGAAGACTTCCTTTTGCTCCATCAAGCGAGCGGCTTGATCGAACGAGTATGTGTAAGCCTCAGTCATCGCCGTGCGACGCTTCTTGAGGAACATCTCATCGGCGTTCTTACGGAAGGCGTTGCGACGCACGTCGGCTTCTTCAGCGAAGCCTTGCAAGCGAACGAGATCCGCCGGGGGATTGCCGCCGCCGAGCACGACGCTCGCGTACTTCGCGCCGAGATAAGCCGCATCGTTATTGCGACCTCCGCCGCCCTTCGGAGTGATCTGAATGTAGCCCGGCAATGCGGAGTTCTGCGGAGTCAGCATCCTCGCAGCGACAGCGCCGAAGTGCGGGTACTCAGAAGCCGGATCTTGCTTGCGGCCATGCTGCATCGCGTACGCGCCTTTGCCGTGATCGTTCTCCTTTGTGTTGATGCTGCGAACGATCGAAAGGCGATGCATCTGCTGAGCAGAGAGCGGCAGCAATTCGCAAAATTGGACGCCGGGAACAGAGGTCGAAATCGCTCGGAAAGGACCGCCGGTCGGAGTGCCGGGCTTAGGATCCCACGTTTCTAATTGCGAAACTCCTCCGGCTAAAAACACGACCAAAATTTGCTTGTTCTTGTTCTTCAGCTCGCCTGCGAGCGAGTTCGCGACGTGCGTTCCCGGCAGCATCAAACCGCCCGCAGTGAGCCCCGCAAGACCACTCAAAAACGAACGACGCCCCATCGTGTGAGCAGTCGATTGGCAGGTGTAATCGCAATTCATGGCAGGCTCCTGTGAGCAACGGGGTCTCTTTGAAAGGCCATAGGACGAATAAGACGTAGAGGACTTATAGGACGATTCATTGGTCGCAGCCGTCCCACTTGTCCCAACAACTCGCTGCCGAGCGACAACGGCTCAATGACTAAAGCGGAACTCGGCTGACGTCAGCAAGCCCCAGATGACTTCTTCGATCGCAACGGCTTTGTCGGCGTCGCGACCGGTCAGATGCTTTGCGACAAGTTCCGCTTCCTCTGAAGTCGGTCGTCGCGTGAGGACACTCAAGTAAAGTTCGTCGGCCATCTCTGCCGGAGTCGTCATCTTCAGCATTCGCTCGGCGAGATTCCCGCCGCTCGGCTTCGTCCAAGCAGAGACTCGCGGGCCGTTCTTTAAGAAGAGTGCTTCTTGCACGGTT
This sequence comes from uncultured Planctomycetaceae bacterium, assembly GCA_964573505.1. GTDB lineage: Bacteria > Planctomycetota > Planctomycetia > Planctomycetales > Planctomycetaceae > AM-0621. The sequence goes on from CAZNMS010000113.1 coordinate 10,109, forward strand.
GACTGGTACTCGGTGATGCCCGGTCCCGATCCGGGTGCAAGAACTCTTACATAATCGGCAAGCTCGCCGGCGAGTGCCTTATGCACGGCCTCTTCAACGCGTGCTGCAAACTCGGCGGGGGCAGCAGCCTTATTCTCTTTCTTGAGTGCTGCCGTCTCAGCGGCTTCGGAAGCCACTCGTTGACTCTCAAGACGCCCGGTTGCTTGCATCGTTGCGAGTGCCAATTGCTCGGGAGTCAGCGGCTTGAGGCCCGCGACGAAAAAGCGTTTGGTCCAGCGCTCGGACCACTTCTCGTAAGCCGCATTCACGACCGCCGGATCGGTTGCTGTCTGCGACACCAACATCACGTAGTCGCCGAGAATCTTGTTGTCGTCTTCTTGATGATTGAGCAGATCGCGCTGCTTCTTGATGGCGGCGAGTGCTTGCTCGGCGGCACGTCGCTTTTCGAGCAACGGCATCCGCGCGGCATTCGCAGCGTCGCGAGCGGTCACTGCTTTCCCGACCGCCTCAGCAAGCGGCGCCAATTGCTGCATGAGCGGCGCTTGCTCTGCCATCTTTGGAGCGAGCATCGCATTCGCGGCGGCGATCTCCGTCGTGAGAGCAGCGACTCGTTTCTCATAGAGTGCTGCGGTCGCAGCGATCTCTTTGTCGGCGGGAATCTTTGCTTGCACTTGCTTCGACAATGTCGCGAGTTCGCTGAGCGACTTTTGAGCTTCCGTCTTCTGCGCGATCGTCGCATTGATGCCCTGAATGACGGCAGCAATGTCGTTGATCTTCTTCTGCACTTCGAAAGCTGCGGCATCGGCTTTCGCGAGTTCTGTGATCGCAGCCTCAACGGCCTTTGACGGAGCATCCAGTTCTTTGCTCGCAGCGACGACTGCTTTCTCAGCGGCATCAAGGTCTTTGCCGAGTTGCTCCTGCTTCGTCTTCGCGTCGGTGACTCGTTGATCGAGCGATGCCTTATCCGGCAGAGGACTCGCGGGCATGACGCTCGAACGCTGATAGCCCGCTGACAATGCGACCTGCTTGAGGAACTGTCGGCAGTCAAACTTCATCGTGAGCAGTTCGGTCGTGAGCAGATCCAATAGCTCGGGATGCGACGGCGGGTTGTCGCTGTGATCCATGTCGTAGGGATAGACGAGCCCGCGACCGAACATGTGCCCCCAAAGTCGGTTCGCAAAGGTCCGCGCGAGTTGTCGGTTTTGATTCGCGGTGAGTTCTTGCGCGAAGCGTTCGCGGCGGCTGTATTTGGGAACCGGGCGAACGTCCTTTGCCGGCGCGACGACGTACTCTTGCCCCTTTGGCAAGCGGGGTTCGTCGATCTCCATTTCGCCGGGCAAGTGGGGCCGCGTTTTTTGAGGATCGCCGCCGAACACCGATTTGAAGTCGACGAGATCGCCCTCGGCGTTCTCTGCGAAGTACGACTTCTTCTCCTTCGCATCCGTGAAGAGGAAGCTGCGGGTGAAGAACGATTGCACGCCGTAGTAGTCGACCTGCAAGAAGTCATCGACGAGCGGATGATCGTGACACTGACTGCATTGAATGTCTCGACCGAGAAAGACGCGCCCGACATCCCGCGTGATCAAGTTCTTCTCGCCATCACGATCGAGATAGAACCGCGCGGCTGCTCGTTGCTTCGCGTCAGTGCCGTCGGCAGCGAGAACCTCTTTCGCGATCTCATTGAGCGGAGTGTTCTTCGCGAAGTGGGTATGTAAGAACTTTTGCCACTCGGCAACCGGGACATGCTTTGAAGGTCGGCGTTCCATCAGCCAAATGTCGAACGAGATCTGCATGTGCCGCGCAAAGCGAGGATCAGCGAGCAAGCGATCGACGAGCACCTCTCGTTTATTCGGAGCTTGATCCGCCAGAAACGCGCGCGCTTCAGTGCTCGTCGGGATCGTGCCCGTGAGGTCGAGCGTCACGCGGCGCAGGAACTCAGCATCGGCTTGCACGTCGGCTTCGAGCGGCACCGGCTGACTATGCAGCACGGCATCAATGCGTTTGGCAAGAGGCAGCGGTGCATCTTGAGCAACCGCAATGAGCGGCGTCGCAGCGAGAGCGAGCAAAGCGACGATGATTCGACCGAACGAGCAGCAAGCGGGAGCTGACATCATCGGACCTCAGTGAGTGAAAGAGGCGGGAACGATTGACGCGAGCGAACGAGAAGGCGGGGAAGAGTCTCAAGCTCGGCGTCTAATAGGTGAGGGCCGATACGTTAGGCCGCGTTTCTCGCGACCCACAAGTGCGAAGGCTGCGTGCAGCCGGAGAGATTCGAAGTCGCGGCCGGCGCATCCTGTCAGATGCATTACTCAGGCGCGAGTCGATCGCTGAGTGTTGCGCTGCGAATGTCGTCGCCTACGATCGAGTTCGTCATTCCGTTTCTCCCGAGGAACACATCCGTTTTGGGGTACGACGGACTTGCAGTCCTTCGCTTCTCACGACGTTCGACGGACTGCAAGTCCGTCGTACCACTGTGTCTCACTCCTTGTGCCGGCACGCCCGGTGACGAACTCTTCTCGCAACAGGAACCGGCATCGTGCAACGCATCTCTCGCGAGGACGCTCGCAAGTACGCCTTTGACTTTCGTGACGCTCCACTGCTGCGCGTCGCTCCCGGTGAGACCTTTGAAATCGAGACCTATGACGCGAGCACCGGGTACTTCAAGACGGAGCATGATCTCGCGATTCCCGGTCAGCGGCCGGGGTTTCATTTCTCGCCCCCATTGGCCAATCCGATCGGCGGACCAGTGTTCGTTGAAGGAGCCGAGCGCGGCGATTCGCTCATCATGCAGATCGAGCACATCGAGGTTGAAGACTACTCATGGACGGCGGTCGGACCGCGCCGAGGTCCGCTCGGCGAATCAACTGCATGGCCGGAACTGTCAGGGCAATACACAACGAAGATCTTCCGTCACTCGGCGGGACCGAGCGGCACGACGCGCGACGGCACGCTGCATTTCAATGACCGCATCTCTTGGCCGATCACTCCGTTCGTCGGCACGTTCGGCGTCTGTCCCGATCGCGAAGTCACAACGAGTCTCGACGGGCAAGGCGACTGGGGCGGCAATCTTGATATTCGCGACATCGCGCCGGGTAATCGAATCTACATACCGGTTTATCAGCCGGGCGCGTTGTTCTATTTGGGCGACGTGCATGCCAGTCAGGGCGACACCGAATTCACCGGCACCGCAGCCGAAACGAAGTCGACAGTGCGGCTGAAGCTTGAGCTGATCAAAGGCAAGAAGACGACCGGCATTCGCATCGAGAAGTCCGAGTCGATCATCTGCGTGCATATGGATCGACCGCTCGAAGTCGCGGTCGAAACGGCGACCGTCAAGCTCATGAGTTGGCTGACGAGCGAGTATGGCTTTTCGCAAGTCGATGCTTATTGCCTCGTGACAGCGTGCCCGGACTTCCGCATCAACGTCTATCAGATGTGCAAGATCGGAAAGCTGAGCTTCGTCGCGGGAGCAGAGATCCCGACGAAGTATCTGCGCTAAGGGATTTGCAGTGCATAGCTCTCCGAGTTCGTAGCATGGACGCCTACGTCCGCGCTGCGTCGTCCTTGCTGCGGCCTCGCCCCTCTTCCTCAAGAAGGTTCCCTCAATGAAAACGCTCCTCCGTCATGTCGTCTCAGCATCGTTGTTGTGCGCGGCGATGATTGGCTCTGCTTCCGCTGACTCATACCGCGTGACGTTTCCCGGAGACGCTCCGCAAGCGGGTAAGCGAGTCGCTCATGCTCGCAACAATGATGCGATCCCGGGTGATTGCTCCTTCGAACGCGAAGTCCTGCACGGCGGGAAGCAGGACGGCGTCGAACTCATCACGCTGCATAACGGGCGGTTGTCGATCACCGTTATTCCGACGCGCGGCATGAGCGTGCTGCGGGTTGAGGACGCTCAGCATCCCGGCTTCAAACTCGGATGGGACTCGCCGGTCAAGCAAGTCGTGCATCCTCAATTTATGGATCTCGAAAGCCGAGGCGGCTTAGGTTGGCTTGAAGGCTTCAACGAATGGATGTGCCGTTGCGGACTTGAATATGCCGGGCATCCGGGAGTCGACGAGTTCACGACGAATACCGGCGAGACCTCAAAGATGACGCTCACGTTGCACGGGAAGATTGGCAACATCCCCGCTCATAACGTCGCGGCGAGCATTGAGAGTGACGGCGACAAGAAGCGACTCGTCATCACCGGCGATGTCTCCGAGCACATGTTTTTCGGCCCGAAGTTGTCGCTCAGCACAAAGCTATGGACTGAGCCCGGCGCCGATTGGTTTGTGATCGAAGACAGCGTGAAAAACGTCGGCGGAAGCGAGCAGGAGTTTCAGCTCATCTATCACGCGAACTACGGCACGCCACTTCTCGGCGAAGGCGCGAAGCTGCTGTTCCCGTCTAAGTCGGTCACGCCGATGAATGCCGGAGCGGCAAAGGCCGTGCAGAACTATGCGACATACAAAGGCCCGACCGCCGGCTTCACCGAAGAAGTGTTCTTAGTCGAACCGCTCGCAAAGGACGGCTCGACGCTCGCCGTGCTGAAGGATGCGAAGAGCGAGACCGCAACGTCGCTGCATTGGAAGACGAGCGAGTTGCCGTATCTCACCGTTTGGAAAAACACCGCTGCTGAAGCCGATGGCTACGTCACCGGCATCGAGCCTGCGACCGGCTATCCCTTCAATCGCAAGATCGAGCGCAAGTTCGGCCGCGTTCCAAAACTGAAGCCGAGCGAGTCGCGATCGTTTTCGCTGAAGTTTCAAGTTCACTTCGGCAAGGACGCCGTCAGCGCGATCGAGAGTGAAGTCACGAAACTGCAAGGTTCGACGCGCGGCGTCATCAACTCAGAACCGCCGAAGACTGACTGAGACTCGCGGTCTCGGGCTCTTCGCATCAGAGACGCACTAACTGACCGTCGCGGAGTTCGTAGTGCTGACTGAATTGCTGCGCGAGTTCGCTGCTGTGAGTCACGCACAACAAAAGCACGTTCTTTTCGCGGCTGAGATCGAGCAGCAGCGTGCCGATGGATTGAGCGGTTGCTCGATCGAGATTGCCCGTCGGTTCGTCCGCGAGCAGCAGCTTCGGCTCGTTGATCAGCGCGCGGCAGACGGCCACTCGTTGCCGTTCGCCGCCTGAAAGTTGTGCCGGTCGATGATCGACTCGATGCGCTAAGCCGACTCGTTCGAGCAATGCTCGTGCACGCTGCTCGTCCGCCGCTGCGACGCCTCGCCCGGCGACAAGTGGCACCAGCACGTTCTCAAGCACCGACAATTGCGGCAGCAGATGATGGTCCTGAAAGATGAAGCCGACGTGCTCGTTTCTGAAGCGAGCTTGCTCAGTCGAACTCAGCCGAGCGGGCTCGCAGCCGAATGCTCGCAACTCGCCGCTCGTTTGTTGGTCGAGTGCTCCGACGATGTAGAGCAGCGTGCTCTTGCCCGATCCTGACGGCCCCGTGATCGCGACCGAGTCGCCTCGATGTAATTCAAGATTCACCCCCCGCAGCACCGTGACGGTGCCCGTCGGGCCGTCGTAGTCCTTGCGGAGAGCGGAGATCGTGAGGTCGGGAGAATTCGTCGACGTCGTCTGCGGGGGATTCATGAAAGCCTTCGTTCGTAACAGCAGAGTGCGAGTGCGAGCGGTAGTAGTTCTACAGCGCGCGATGTAGCTGAAATCGTGAGATTTCAGGCATTTCAACCGTCCGAAATCTGACGATTTCGGCTACGCAATCGCGAAGGTGCACTGTCGAAGTCCGTCGTACAGAAGCGTGCGGGGCGTTCGTCATCTGCCGCTCGCTGATGCGTTTGATGGAGATGACAACAATGTCGTGCCGCGATTTCAGAAGGACCGAGCGCGAACAGCAACTCACTCTGACTTCAAATAGCGAGCTAAGGCGTCATGCCAGTCGGGCAGCGAGCGGCCGAGGACTCGCGCGAGTCGATCACAGTTCAAGACGCTGTAGGCGGGACGCGGTGCCTTTGCCCCGAACTGAGTCGTCGAGATCGGGACAATCGGCGTTGAGATGCCCGCGAGTCGCAATGCCTCTGAGGCAAGCTCGTGCCAATTCATGTGCCCCGAGTTCGTCGCGTGATAGAGGCCGTACTCGGTTGTTTGCAGCAGCGACACAACGGCTGCGGCGAGATCGTGAGTCGAAGTCGGCGTGCAGACTTGATCGCTGACGACGCGGAGTTCGGGACGCTCGCGCCCGAGTCGCAGCATCGTCTCGATGAAGTTGCCTTTGCCGGCTCCGCGCCGCGCGGCTTGTCCGTAGAGACCGCAGGTGCGAATGACGAAGTGCTTCGGACAGATCGAGCGAACTGCAAACTCGCCGCTGAGCTTGCTTTGTCCATAAACGCCGAGCGGGCCGGGTGAGTCGGTTTCGGAGTAAGGCTTAGCCCGACTGCGATCGAGTCCGAAGACGTAGTCGGTGCTGAAGTGAACGAGCACCGCATCGCGGCTCGCACAGAACTTCGCGAGTCGACGCGGCCCGAACGCGTTGACCTGAAACGCCGCGATCGGATCGTCTTCCGCTCGATCAACGAGGTTGTACGCCGCGCAGTTAATGACGACGTCGGGACCGATCGCTTCGAGTTTGCTCTGCACGCTCGCGTCGTCTCCCAGTTCGATGTCGAGATGCCTCAGCGGCACTGTGTCGCCGGATAAGAGTGGCAAGAGATCCGAACCGAGTTGCCCGGTCGCTCCAATCAAAGCAATGCGCATGACGTTGAGACTTCCGAAGTGAATGAAGACGGTTTTGCATGAGCGGCTGCTCGCTCCAGTGGCGGCATCGTATTGAAAGCAGCATCGGCGTCGCGCGTCTTCGTTGAGCGAGCGGCGACTCGAAAAGAATCTTTGCCGTCACTCGTCGCTTCGCGCGAACGGCGGCTAACGTCCGGCGCGACTCAGATCACTCTCTACTCGGACGCGGTGACTTCTCCGCGTCAGCGACAGCCTGAGGAACACAATTCGTCTGTTGTACGACGGACTTGTAGTCCGTCGCTCTGAGACGAGGGCATGCGACGGACTGCAAGTCCGTCGTACCAGTGTTCTTCACCGATTGCAGCGGCTGTCCGGCGACGAACTCGGTCGTTTCGCATTCGCGCGGCGGGCGTCTCGCTCGACTCATTTCTGCAATGGCACTGCGACAGGATGATTCTCATGCCCGTCTCTCGAATCGTGATGGCCTGCGTGCTGTCGCTCGTGCTGACGTTTTCAGCACCGGCCAATGACGTCCCTTCGACCGGACAAGCGCGGCCCGAGTTGCAGGCGTTTGATGACGCGATGATCGCGCTCCTCAAGAAGCACGAGATGCCGGGAGTCGCGCTCGCCATCGGACACAAAGGCAAGCTGATCTACGCGCGCGGCTTCGGGTATGCCGACGTTGAGGCACAGCAACTCGTGCAGCCTGAGAGTTTGTTTCGCATCGCGAGCATCTCGAAGCCGGTCACTGCAGCGGCGATTCTGAAGCTCGTTCAAGAGCAGCGACTCAAGCTCGATGACAAAGCCTTTGCGATCGTGAAGCTCGAACCGCATCTCGTTGATGGAGCGAAGCAAGATGCGCGATTGGCGGACGTCACGATCAAGCAACTGCTGCAACACACTGGCGGATGGGATCGCGATAAGTCGTTCGATCCGATGTTTCAGTCGGTGAAGTTTGCGAAGGCACTCAATGTTGCACCGCCCGCTCAGCCCGAGCACGTCATCCGCTACATGCTCGGTCAGCCGCTCAACTTCGCTCCGGGCGAGCGTTATGCCTATTCGAACTTCGGCTACTGCGTGCTCGGCCGAGTCATCGAAGCAGTGACGAAGAAGACTTATGAGGACTACGTGCGAGCAGAGATCCTGAAGCCGCTCGGCATCACGTCGATGAAGATTGGCCGCACGCGACTCGCAGGCCGAGCTGACAACGAAGTGCGGTACTACTCGAAGAAGCCCGAGAAGGGGCCGTCCGTCTTTTCAGACGATCTCAATGAGCAAGTGCCGCATCCGTATGGCGCATGGCATCTCGAAGCGATGGACGCGCACGGCGGATGGATCGCGTCAGCACCGGACCTCGTGAAGTTCATCATGAGTTTTCGACCGACGGACGAACGCCACCTCTTCGCTGACGCAACGCTCAAGCAGATGATCGAGCGCCCGACCGGAGCACCCGGTTTCAATGAGAACGGTCAGCCGCGCGACATCTATTACGGACTCGGATGGCTCGTGCGACCGATCCCCGAAACGCCCTTCGTCAACATTTGGCACAACGGCTCGCTGCCGGGAACGTCGACCATTCTCGTTCATTTTCAGCAAGCGGATCTCAGTTGGGCGGTGCTCTTCAACTCGCGCGACACAACTCCGGCGCCAAGCGCTTTAGCAGAATCGGTGATGCACGAAGTCACGCAGACGATTTCGAATTGGCCGGGAGCGTTGAAGTAAACGCTGCGCGGCAACGAAATGCGGTTGTCTGACTGTTAGCGCTCAGCACGGTCCAAGAGCTTGTTCGAGTCGCATGGACTTCCAGTCCGTGCGGCCTTTTCCGATGTTTGACGTCGTTTGAACTCGGCCAAGAAGCACGGGCTAGAAGCCCATGCTACGACAAAGCGGCTACTGCACTTTGTATTGCTTCGCGAGCACCTTCAGTCCGTCGATTGATTGCTCGTCGAGTCCGTGACTCCATTCGATCGCGAGTTCCACTTTGTTGTTGCCGGTCAGTTCCTTCATTTTGACGTTGATCACTCCGTGCTCGTCATAGGCATAGGTCACTTCGACGGGCGATCCGGCCGGTAGGTTTTCGGGCAACGCATTCAGCCGGAAGTCGCCGATGAACGTGCAGCCGTTAACGTCCATTGTCTCGCCTTCAAGCAGCCTCACGTGAATCGAACGCGGACGGTTTGACGTCGTGACGAAGCGCTGTCGCGCTTGCACCGGCAAACGCGAGTTGCGCGGAATCATGATGTGATTGTACTTCTTCCCGACGTTGTTTCGGTCCGTGAGTTCGACGCCGAGCGAATGCGAATTCACATCGGTCGTTGTGATCGACTGCAAGCGTTTGCGAATCGCTTGTCCGACATTGCTGCGTCCGGCGTTCTCTTTCGCTTCGAGGATCGCCGCATGAATCGCCGCGCCCTGAGCGACCGCGACATGCGGATTCAGATCCTTGCACGGCTTGCGCTGCAGAGTTTGCTCAAGCATCGCCGCGACCATTGGCATTGATGTCGACCCGCCGACCAACAGGATCTCGTCGAGATCCTTTGCTTTGAGCTTTGCTTGATCGAGCACGAACTCAGTCGTGTCTTGCGTGCGTTGCAGCAGATCGAGTGTGAGGTCTTCAAACTTCGGGCGGTCGAGCGGAAGCTCGAGCGACTTGCCTCGATACTCGAACGTGATCGTCGTTTGCGGCCAAAGTGTGAGTTCGCGTTTCGCGGCTTCGGCTTCGATGATCAGCTTCTGCTTGCTGCCGGGTTCTGATCGCGGATCAAGCCCGTGCTGCGATTGAAACTCTTCCGCGATGAAGTCTGCGATGCGACTCGTCCAATCGAGACCGCCCAACATCGTGTCGCCGTCGGTGCAGACAACGTTGAAGTCGCTTGCGGTGTATTTGACGAGCGTGACGTCGAACGTGCCCCCGCCGAGGTCGTAGACGAGCACCTTCTTTTCTTTCTTCAGCCGGTCGGGATGCCCGAGTTCGTTCTGCTGCCATGCATAACAAAGAGTGGCCGCAGTCGGCTCGTTGATGATGTCGACAACGTTCAAACCCGCGATGCGTCCGGCATGCCGAGTTGCTTGCCGCTTCGGGTCGTTGAAGTAGTACGGCACCGTGATGACGGCATTCGCAATCGGACCGATGCGCTTCTCTGCGTCTTGCTTGAGCTTCGTCAGGATCATCGACGACAGCAGTTCCGGAGTGAGCTTTCGACCTTCGTGCATGATCGCGAAGTTCGAGCCCATCTCGCGTTTGATCGCGGTGATCACTCGCTCGGCGGGATAGTCGGCAACGACTTCCGGGTTCGGACCGATCATCACTTTGCCGTCGTCACCCAGCAGGATCACGGAGGGCGTAATCGGTCGCCCCTGCCCGTTCTCAACCACTTGCGCATTGCCGTCTGGATCGAGCATCGAGATCGACGAGTACGACGTGCCGAGATCAATGCCGACGGTATTGCCTTCGAGGAACTTCATGGTGCGGAGACTCGGTTGATGTGCATTAAAAATGTCAGGCGGGACAAGCGACTGGGATCGCCACAAAGACTCATTCCAAAACGCCCGGAACTTTGACCGGGAAGACGGCATTGGCAACGGTCTGCTTTCGCAAGATGTCTTCTGCCTGAGCGATCAAGTCGCGCCGCTCTTGCGCGAGATCGCGGCGCTCCGACCAATCATTCGCGAGGTCATAGACTTCCCATTCACCGATCGTCTTCTGATTCAGCTCTTTGCGGATGACTTTGAAGTCTCCGATCCGCACGGCGACTTGCCCGCCGTATTCGGGGAAGACCCAAACAAGCGGATTGCGCGCCGCTTGCTGACCTTTGCCGGTCAACGTCGGCAGCAAGCTGATGCCGTCGAGTCCGTCCGGCTTCTTGATGTCGGCGATCTCGCACAACGTCGGGAAGTGGTCGGCGAAGTAGCACGGGAAGTTCGCGAGTTCGCCGGCTTTCACTTTGCCCGGCCAGCGCACAATGAAGGGCACGCGAATGCCGCCTTCATGCAAGCTGCCCTTAAAGCCGCGCAGGTCGCCGACACTGTTGAAGAATGCGGAATCGCAGCCGCCGACTCCGAAGACAGGATCGGGACCTCCGTGCGTCGTCCCGTTGTCGCTCGTAAAGCAGAC
>CAZNMS010000114.1:0-20865 GCA_964573505.1 uncultured Planctomycetaceae bacterium
AAGCCGTTGAACCCCCGACGCAAGGTCGGGGGCGATTTAGTCACAAGCTCTCCGCAAAAGCTCCTTTCGCGGAGCGAAAGGCGACGATCGCCTCATCCGCCTTCGTCATACGCCGCCCTCATCCGTCGATAGGCCGTCGCGACTTGAGTGCTCACTTCTTTTGCGGCTTCGCGATCACCGTCTTCAACTTCGTGCTTGAGCAGTTCGAGCTTCTCGCGCAACACGCGCGCTTTCATGCGGTGATAGGCACTGAGTTCGAACTCGCGCAGGAAGACGCCGACTTGCAGCTTGCGAGTCCACTCATCCCAACGCTCGATCCAGAAGACCGCGTGCGCGTGATCCCCGCCTCGCGCGGCTGAGATCGCTTCTGCTTGCGCGATCGACATCTCTTCGAAGACCTCGCTCTTCTCCGGATAGAACGCGTAGCACCCGACAACACTGAAGGCGACGAGCCCGACCAAGATTGTCCCGCCGATCACCGGGGCCGAGACGTTCCGGTCGCCCCAGGCTTTCGGTGTCGCCGAACCGACATCCGCTCCGGCAGCAGCGTCCCGAGTTCGAGTCAGCCATTCCTCGATGCTCCAACGGCGATCGAGAGCCTTGAGCCCCGTCCCAATCACCAGCAAGCCGCCCAGCGCGATCGTGCTCCAGATCTCGAAGAAGTTGACGTCCTTCTTCAGCTTGCCGATCACTGCGGGGAACAAGTTTGTTTGGTCGTTCTGAAACGGACGACAATAGATGTCGAACGCGTGCGTGTGCCCGGCAGGTTCGATCTCTGGACGATGCAACGGATTCTCAACGCCATACGCCAATCCGACGACGACCAATTGCAGCATCAGCATCCAACTCAGTGCGCGCTTCGCTCCATAGTTGTGAATCATCCAAGCCAGCAGGCCGAGATTCATGCCCGCCCCCAATGCCAACAGCGCGAAGCCGGCTCCGATCGAGTTCGCATGCTGAAACATCGAACCCAATTGAGACATCGCCATCATCGGAGTCGCATAAGCCGGTAGCGCGACCAACGACATAAACAGCGGCGCGAGCGGGTCGGTGTGCTCAGCAGCGTTCTGCAATCGACCCGGCGGCAACGCGGCGGCGAGCACGAAGACACCCGCCAGTCCGAGCAACATGTAGGTGAGCGTCGGACCGGCGAGTTCTCGCGCGGCGACGATCGGAATCGACAGCATGCGTTTGAGTCCCGGCGGCACGGGCTTGATGACTTCCGCTTCGCCGCCGGTGCCGGGGAACAGCTTGTCCCAAACAAGACCCACTCCGGTGACGATCACCAACGAGCACGCCGCAAACACAATGATCGCGATCGGTTCGGACAACGTGAGCCCATACAGCAGCGACAGCGGATTGAAGAGCGGTGCTGCCAACGCGAAAGCCAAGATGGTCCCGCCCGGTAAGCCCGCGCGTTTCATCTCGCGCAAGCACGGAATGACTCCTAACGAGCAGACCGGCAACAGCATGCCGATGAGCCATGCTTGCAGCAGTCCGCGAGCACTCGTGCCGCCAAACAACCGCCGCGTGTTTTCGTAGCCGAGCAGGTAACGAAACACACCGGCCACCAAGAGCCCGATCAAGATGGTCGGCGACGCCTGCAACAGTGCTGTCACCGCTCGGAGCGTCCCGCCCCAAAACATCGCTTCAAACATGATTGAGTCTTTCGTTCTGAATTGGCCTGATGCTGAGAAGAGATGATGGATGAGGGGTCGGGTAAGCACCTACCGGCGATGTCTTGTACGACGGACTTGCAGTCCGTCGTGACTCGTCTCGTCATCGACGGACTACAAGTCCGTCGTACTGGTTTCGCGCACTCGTTCCCAAGCTCCGCTTGGGAACGCACTTTCGGGAAGCTCTTGCTTCCCGTCCGGGTCGCCCCGAAGTCATCCGAAGTTGGTCGGAATCGCCCGTAGCCGAAATCGTCAGATTTCGGGGCCGCAGTGACTGCGTCCGAAGTCTCACGACTTCGGCTACAAGAACGGGCGAACCGCGCATCACATCTCCGGCTCGCTCTTCTTCGCCTCGATCGGAGCAAGCTGCTTGAGCTGTCCCACCAACCGTCGCCACTCCGCCTCCTGCGTTGATCCTGCCTTCAACTCCGAGAACGCCGCTGCGTTCTGAGGTAACAACTCTTCCAGCTTCTGTGCCGCAGTATGCACTTCGTCCCACGGTTGCTTCTTCATGTCCGAGTCTGCGGCGATCTCCGGTACCCAGCGCACGATGTCGCGCAGTTCCGAGAACAGCGTCTCGACGTTTCCGTCCTTGCTGTCGATCGCCTTCAGCAGCGCCGCCGGTCGTTCTTCGAGTTGCACGACCGCTGCCGCCAGATCACGCGGTCGATGCGCCGGGATGTGATGATGTTCTTCGTCGTCATCGTGCTGAGCCGTCGACGCGCCTCCGCAACCGACAAGACAGAGCAGCAACAGCGCGACCGACAGCCAGCGCATGCAACTCAGAAGAGATCGACAATCAGCATGCCGTGTGCGCATCGCTGTAGCCGAAGTCGTCAGACTTCGGACGCGGGCACTGTGGCCCCGAAATCTGACGATTTCGGCTACGAAAACTTTCTTAGTCTCAGCGGTTGTCTTTGAATGACCCACGCTCATTTCAATCTCCTTACTTCGTTCAACCGCCCGGAACAGTGACGCTCTGCAAGACGTCTCGAATCACGAACGCTGAGTCGTCGCTATCGACTCCCAATCGCACGGACAGAACGGGCTCTGCGACGGCGAGCACGTCGTCCGGTGTCACAAATCTCCGGCCATCCAACGACGCGACGGCTTGAGCACACCGCTGCCACATCAAGAGCCCGCGCGGACTGATCCCCAATGAAATCCTCGCATGAGTCCGCGTCGCTTGAGCCAGCGCGACGAGATACCTCTGCACGCTTTCCACCACCGGCGTTGTCGCGACGAATGCCTGCAACTCGCTGAGCTGCCCCGACTCCAACAGTGCGGAGTTCGCCAAACGCGAGTCGCGAAAATCGCTCACGGCTGACGCGAGCAACCCCAACTCATCCTCGGTCGCCGGGTATCCGACGCTCAGCTTCATCGCGAACCGATCGAGCTGAGCTTCGGGCAACGGATAGGTTCCGTGTTGATCGTGCGGGTTCTGCGTCGCGATGACGAAGAACGACTCGCTCAAGCGAAAGCGTTCGCCATCGACAGTCACCTGCCGTTCGGCCATCGCTTCGAGCAATGCGCTTTGAGTTCTCGGCGTCGCCCGATTGATCTCGTCAGCCAGCAGAACGTCCGAGAACACCGGCCCGCGTCGAAACTCAAACTCCTGCACGCGCTGATTGAAGAGGTTGAAGCCCGTGATATCTCCGGGCAGCAAATCGGGAGTGCATTGAATGCGAGCGAACTGACCGCCAACCGCATCAGCCAGTCCCTTCGCCAGAGTCGTCTTGCCGAGCCCCGGTCGGTCTTCGAGCAACAGATGCCCGCCCGCCAGCAAGCAGATCAAAACGTTCTGCACGACCTCTGCCTTCCCGCGCAACACCGCGTTGAGCCGTTCGCGCAACGCGTCCACAACCCTCATGGCTGCTGTTGCTGAGTCATCCGTTGTCTGCATGAAGAGAGTCCGTTGTTGAAAGTCAAAGTCCGTCGTTGATCACACGCATGTAGGAAATATGTCATCCGAGCCGCTGTACGACGGACATCTTGTCCGTCGAGTGCGCAGAGCGACGGACAAGATGTCCGTCGTACCTGTCAGAACTCACCTGCCGCTCGTTTGAGGGACGAGTCGCTCGCCGGATTCGGTCGAGCGACCAGCGCCTCAGAACGTCATCAGCCATTCGAATGGCGTCAGAGGGTTCGCTGGCGGAAGCCGGTGCAAAGCAGGCCCAGTCGACATGCCGAGTCCACTGCGCGAGCAGTTCGCAGTCATCGCCCGGTGCCTCTGACAGTGCCTTTGTTTCCGACGTCTGATGCGGAAGTTGAGTGGCGTACCAATGTCGGTTCGTCATGGCCGCAGGCTTCGGTCGGCCCGACCAATGAGACCTCAGCAACAGCAAGCGATGCGCGAGAAGAATTCGTTCGCGCGTCGTCATCCGCCGTCCTCGCCACCAAAGGCGATACGCAGCATCGAGGAGACGCCAACGAAGGCACCAGAACGCAGCGAGCAGCAGCGCCGTCGAACTCAGTTCAATCGCTTGTGCGCGGCACCATGCACCCAGCTTCTGAGCGAGCAAGAGACCGCGCGCCCACAAACTCAAAGGCGGTGCCAGCAACTCGTACCCCGGCGTCGCTTCGATCGGCACCCATGTCCGCGCGCCGAGATAAACCTCGCACCAAAAATGAACGTCGTGCTTTGTGACCGGAATGTGTCGGCGTTTGGCGTCGTACTTCGCCGGGTCGGCATAGAACCCGCTGACCAGTCGCGTTGAATATCCGAGCGACCTCAACATCAACGTCGCCGCTGAGGCAAACATGAAGTCCGGTCCGCGTTTCTCTCGCAGGACGAATTGAGCAACGCGATTCGAGCCCGACTCAGACGCGCTGACCGCACTGCGATCATGCACGTACTCCGAGCGCAGCTTGCTCACAACGGCTTCGATGCGACTCCAGTCGCGCGGCAAGTGCCCGGCCCATTGCTCGGCCAATTGGCCCATGACTTGAGTCTCCGCGTCGATCAGCAGCGGAGCCGTCCGTTCGCTGCGACTCATGACATCAGAGTCAGTCAGGCTGCGAAGCTTCGACTCATCAACGACGCGCGAGAACGCATGCAACACCGTCAGCGCGGGCACGGTCTCTTCCGTGTCGAGTCGCACGACACTCTCTTGAGCCCACTCAAAGAGATCCGGTCGATCAACGCGATCAATGTGAAACGCGACCGCATGCGTCGGCAGCGGCAATCGATCGGACTTCAACGAGATCAGCTTCAACACATGATGCTCGCCGCCTTCATAGACCTCGCTCGTCGGAGCCCAATCATCCAGCGCGATCCACGGTTTGCCTTGCCGCTCGGTCAACTTCAGCGCGGGCATCGACGAACTCGCCGACTCGGTCGGATACCAATCCTCGCCATCAAAGAGATCGAAAGTTTCGAGTCGTAAGTGAAGCGGACCGCGTCCCGAGACATACAGCACGGCGTTCGATTCAACGTCGTTGAGTTCGCGTCGTTGCGGCGTCATCTGTCGCACCGTCGAGAACTCGCGATGCGCCTGCTTCGCCTTCGCCATCCGCTCTTGCGATTCTTTCACGAGCGATGCGGGCAGCGCGACCGCTCGACCATTCTTCGGCTTGCGAAGCGGTTCGCCATACGTGTCGTTGAAGGCGTCGTAGAGACTCGTGTCTTCGCTATCGAGAAACAGATCGCTCTCGACCGGACCAAAACTCGACGCGTCGTTCGTGCCATTCACCAGCGCGTCGCCGTCACCGATGCCGCCCCGAGCAAACTCGTCGTGCCACAGCGTGCCGCCCGATGTAGGAGAAATTCCAGCAAAGGCCGCTGCCGTTCGTTGCGGTGCTTGCGACGTGATGCCCAATGCCAGCAGCAGCACCAACATCGGGATCAGCACGAGCCACCGACGCGGCAATGATCGTTCCGAAGTTGCCGCCAAGTGACCGGACAAGCGACCCCAATACATGCCCATCAGCCACCACATTCCGACGACCGCATACAAGGCGAGCAGCACGACCATCGCTCGATCGTTCCCGACCGAACTCGCAAAGATCGCCAGCAGAACGCTGACCCCCGTTGCGGTCTGTCGATAGCTCGCCCAAACCGATGCAGCGGCCAACGCCAACACCACGTTGCGAATGAAAGCCAGCAACGTGAGTTCAACGGCCACTCCCGTTTGAAAGCCGAAGCGAGCAACTCCGTCGATCACAAACGGCAACAGACCGAGCGCAATGATGCTCGGGACGAGCACCTCTGCCGGTGCCACAGTCGGATCGTTTCGCAATCGCGCCCACCGTCGACAACCCAGATGCGCCGCAACGAGCAGCCCCGCTTGCACGCCAACGCTCAAGAGAATGCGCAGCAACTGCGGATGTCCGTCCGCTGCCGCGATCTCCAACAAGACCGACGACAACAACGCCAGCGCGCACGTCTGCCACTCCGCAGCAGCAGCTCGCGACTGGCCGCTTGCAGTTCTCGCAGCGCTGGCCGTCTTCGACGACATCAGATTGGGAACGCGATCAGGCTGCACGGCAAGCCCTCCGCCATTGCTGCCGAAAGGCGTCTGACACGTCTTCGTTGGTCTCAACCATCAGCCACGGTCGCTGCCCGGACGATGCCGGCGCTCCAACTGCTGAGACGGTCTTGCTGCTCGACATCACGCAGTCGTGATCCGCATGCGCATCGACCGCGCTCAAGTCATGCGTGACCTCAGCGACATGCCCGCTCTTCAGCACGACCGCGCGATGATCGCGATGAAAGCCCGCTCGATGTTCCGAGCTGCTCCAACCTAAGTCCGTCGTACACAGAATCTCGAACGTGCCCCGCGTCCCTCTTCTCCCCACGGGGCTTGCCCCAGTGGTTATCTGCCTCATCGCTACCTGCCGCGCAAAGTTCTCAGCAGGCATGCTCTGAGAAGTTCTCTGCGAAGGCTGCCGCAGCCCGCCCTCCGGCAGCTCCGCCATGCGATCCAACAGTCGTCGCAGTCCGGCTTCGCGGTGTAACAAGAACTGCTCATCGCCCAACCAACACTCGACTTGCAGATGGCCGTCGAGCAAGCACTCACAGATGCTGGCTGCGATTCGCAACGTCCACTCGAACGAACTGTCTCGTCCGTGACCGGCATGATGCCGAGCCTCCAAATCGACGCGCACGCTCACCGAACCCTCAACTCCAGCTTGCCGTTCGGTAACGATGAATCGTTGATGCCGAGCCGACTGACCCCAATGAATTCGGCGCAGTGAATCGCCTTGCCGAAACGGCCGAGTCCCCAGCAAGTCGCCGCAATCACCCGCGCGACGATCCGTCGTGCGATCTTCGGAAACGCGGCTGTCGGTCAGATCGGGCAACATGTCGAGCGGCATGCGGCTCGGCCAAACAATGAGCGACGCCACTTCCGAGCACGCTCGCTGTGCATGCCACAATCCAAACGGGAAACCGGTGCTGAGCATCGGAGTCGTCAGCGGATAGACGCCGCGTTGTTGCGGAGTGAATTCCCAATCGAACTCGACTTCCGAAAAGCCGGCCACTCGCGCGAGCGCAGCCGTCGGTGCGTCATTTCGAAACCCGCCTTCAAGCGTCAGTCCCCAGATCGGCCACGGAGACCGATTCTTGATGACGAGCCGCGCTCGAACCGTTTCACCTTCACGACATCGAACTCGCTCCCACTCCAAACGCGACGACAAACCGCGCAGAGCGACCTTCGGCCAAACCAAACCGAGCACAATGACGACCGCCAATCCGCCGACCGCCGCGAACGCTTGAGGATTCAACATCAGCGCGCACGCCAGCGCGATGACAGCCGCCAACACCAAGATCGCCAGTGGCTTCTTGACCCAATAGACGAAGCGATTTGCGTCCGGGCAGAAGTCATGATTCAGGAGCGCCACAAATCTCGTCAGCACAAGCTGCATGATTGGATCTCCGACTTGTAAACGTGAAAGCCAGCCATTCCCGCTGAGCAGCGAGAGTCATTTTCGAGTGTCATTCAAATGACATATCACCAACGCGGCGCGGCGATTCGCGGGCGCATGTCAGCCCGGAGAGGCTCCGTCATGAGCGTTCGGGAGATGGACTGGTCGGACCAAGAGATTCCGAACGTCGATCTCACGACGGAACTTTCTCCGAGCAAACATGAGCCTGCTGATCACTCAATGAATCACGCCGCGTCGGCATGGCTACGCGCTGAATGCAACAATGAGTCAGCGCGAGAGTTCGCCGAGGTCAACAAAGAGAGTGCCAGAGCCGCGCCGAGTGGTCCGCGAAAGCAAGTCATGTAGCCCTGTCGCTTCCCGACTCAGCGATGAGTTCTGAAGCAACTCGCACACGTGCTCTCATGAGGAAAGCGCCGACGGTCAGCACTCCAGCGGAGATAGCTGCGCGACATCGCTCTCGTTCCGTCGAACCAATGCCGCACGGGCAAAAAAGCCTGCGTGCGCCGACTCGAACTCGCTCTTAGATGAGCGAAGCAGTCGCTGGCGGAGCGCGAGAATTCCACGGCTCAACCCGCTCGCTCGCCACAACAGGCGGGACGGGGAACTGTGTCAGAAAAACTACCTGATCAACGATCGGCAGTTGAAACACCAGCGCCACCAACTGAGGCAACGCAAAGAATTGGCACGTCGAGCAATGCTCCGAGTCGTGCCGATGTTTGTGGTGATGCTGAGACGGCTCAGTCGCAGGCGTCGCTGAGTGATCAACTTCAGGGTGATCAACTTCAGAGTGATCGACTTTCGCGACGGGCACTTGATGTCGATGCCCGTGCTTGCAGACGACGACACGAACCTGCGACGACTGATCTTCAGAGGCATCCGCTGCGCAGAGTGCTGACGACGAGCAACACTCATCATCGAGCAGCAAGTGGGCTCCGGGACCGCCGAGGCTGAGCACAGCCCACCAGACGGCGAAGCACCAAGTAGCGGTGAGTCGGACCAAAGCACGCATCGCGAGCCAGGCTTTCCACAAAGGAACTCAACTGAAGAACTCAACTGAAGCAGGTCCGACCAAAGACTGCGGGCGGGATTCTTGCCAGTTTCGACTTGATGTCAATTACCCAAAATTTGTGCTTGCGAGTTCTTTAAAGCCCTCTCACCGCACCGCACCGTCGCGTTGAAACGTGTGCCAGTCGGCGGCGTAGTTGCGGTTGAGCAACCATGAGGCCGTCGAGCGATTGCCGGTGAAGCCTGCGAACGGGGCCGTCGACAGAGTTTGATAGCCACCTTTGGCTGCGTCCCAGTTGTCGCCGAGATGACCGCTTTCGAGCTTCAGCGAGTTCAGCTTCACGGGGCCGTTGCGCGTGTCGGCGTCGGCGGGGACTCGCGCGGTGAAGCTGTGACGTAAGAAAGAATACACGAGCGGCCATGTCTTCTCGCCGGGGCCGTGACCGGTCTTCGGTTCGACGGCGATGTTCCATAACGCTTGATGGTTCTTGCGCAAGGTCGGCACGACGGCGAGGTTCTCCGCTTGCGAGGGTCGAGCGAGGAAATGGTCGTCCTCGCCAAAGATGACTAAGCCCGGCACCTGCGCCGCGCCAGGTTGATAGACCTGAAACGTGATGCCCGGTCGCATCGAGACCCATCCCCAAACGCGCTGCGGTTCGTACGACGCGAACACTGCCGAGAAGCCCGTGCCGTTCGAGTGGCCGTAGAGGAACAACGGCGCGTGCTCCAATTCGGGATGCTGACTCTTTCCGCCGATCGCTCGCAGTCGGTCAAAGAGCAGACTTCTCGGCCAGAAGCCGCGCTGCATCGGATTGCCGGTGAACTTGAACAACGCGAGCTTCAATTCATTCGCAAGAGCACGCAGATCGGGCCGCTTGAAAAGACTCTCGCCGCTGCCGTGCCCGGACATGACGACGACGCCTGTAACAACTGCGACATAATCCGGTACCCACAACTCGAACGCCACTTCCTCGCGCGGACCTTCGCCCTTCTGCTTCACGGCCTCGCGCCATTGCTCGTCGCTCACCTTCCAATCCCAGTTGCGAGCGACAGCCTGCTGCGGCGACGGCGTGCCCCACTTCGCTTCGTCGAGTACTCCGTTCCAACCGCGCGTGTCCTTCGTCGACACGTTCGCGCTGACCCAACCGAGACTGTGACATTCAGGAAGCTGCGCGTAGTCACTCCACTCAGTGCCGCCGTTCGCCGCACGCGGCTCGGTCCATTGCCGTTCGAGCCACGGCAAGACCTTCGCCGCCCAGCGCGAACCATGCTCGCGCAAACCGGCACCGCTGAAGTGGACTCCTTGACCATTGCGTTCTCGCAGCGGTCCTTTCAGCGCATCGCTGTCCGGGCCTTCGAGCGCGATGCCGTCCTTCCACAGCGACGCCTGAGCCGCGCGGATGTCGTCGCTCCCTTCATCGCCGGGCACGTGATAGCTCGCCTGAGCGACGAACCATGGCGCGTTCCAACCAATGTCGCGCCGCGAGTCACGAATGAGCTTTTCGAGATACTCGCGATAGAGCCGACCGGGCAGCGTGCGCGTTGCGTCTCTCTGATTGGCATCGCTCTCGCCCTGATGCCAAAGCACGGCTCGAAAGCCGCGCACTCCCAGCGGCTTCAGCCGCGCGATGAAGGCGTCATACGCCGCGCCTTTGCTAGCCCATGTTCCGTCCGCGAGTTGCTCCACACGACTGACGATCGTCGGCGGATTGGGAAACGTCGCCCCCTTCGGCAGCCATTCACGCACGCTCGTCGCGCCGATACCGCAAGCGACGAAGCCCACCGGCACGTTCTCCTTCGCAACGATCGCGTCGGCGAACGGTGGAATAAAACTGCCACCACCGCCGCTCGCTCCCGGCTGAGGATCATCCGCCATGCGCCAAGCTCGCCCATCAAACGACGCGACGCGCTGCGTCTTCGCGGTCTGCTTCTCCTCGCCATGATTCGCCGAGTTCGATTGCCCCGCGACGACGAACACATCGCCGATGCCCACATGCGCCACACTGCCAAGCGCGACCTGCTTCCCGCCGCTCAACACCCGCACTTCAAGTCGAGCCCAACCTCCCGCCGGCGCTTCAACGGTCCCCGCCAACGTTCGTCCCGAGACCTTCCCGCCCACTCGCAGCCAAGCTGCATCGGGCTTCTCACCGACAAGCCGCGCCTCGATCGAAGCGTCCATCGCCGTCACCTCTTCAGACAATTCGCCAGCAATCCGCAGCAACCCTTTACCGGGACTCGACCGCTGCACGACTTGAAAATCGAGCGGCGCCGAAAGCACGAGTTCCGCCGCCATCACCGAACCAAAAGCCGAGATCAGCAGAACGAAAATCAGAGCAAGCTTCATCGTCATAGTTGTGGGCCAATAGAGCATGAACGAATCCAGTAACGATCTCACTGAGGAGATCGTACTCGTCCTCACACATCCCTCGACTCAACCGGCAACGAGAGATGCACAGAAGCAGTTTGCGCGGCCCTTTTGGAGTGCGGAGATTCATCACCGCTTTCCCATTCGGCGGAGCCGTCTTCTTTTTCCTTGCTCGGTCTGACCGCGAGAGTCGAAGACCTGAATGCAAAAAAGACGGCTTCGCCGAAGACCAAAGCGGTGATGAATCAACGCACTCCAAAAGGGGAAGTTTGAGGTGCTGCACATTTCGCGGACAGCTCGATGGGGCGATGGACTTTGTGATCTTGATGGACGACGTTTCGAACTCAGTCAGGAAGTCGCGTCTCACATGGCTTTGATGACGTGCTTGCTCACTTCTCGGAATGGGTAGTCGTCGCAGGGACATCTCGTCCTTGCCGTCTCTCGGAATGTTTGTGTTCGCTTAATGGTCGCGGTTCCGCACGGGCTAGAAGCCCATGCGACGACGGCTCGCACGTGCTTTTAGTGGTTCAAGTCTCGCCAATGAGTAGTTCCTCTTCCGAATCATTCGCTGCATCAACTCGTCGACTTCGGTGCGGCGTGATTGGGGTGACCGAGCGTGCTGAGTTTCATGCTGAGACACTCGCCGTTCGGGCTGAGTTTGAGTTGCTCGCAGTCGCTGCGTCGCACAGTGCGAACTCCGCTGCGGCAGAGCCGACGCGCCATCAACTTCTGAATCGCGTGCTGTGCTCGCGCGAGGAACTTCTGCGGCTTGATCTCGACTGGGTAATAATTGCTTCACCCGTCGAGCACCGGGTTGCTGATGCGATCGCAGCGCTGCATGCCGGGCATCATGTTGTGATTGATGTGCCGGTCTCACTCGCGAGTGAGGAAGTAGAAGTGCTCGCGCAAACGGCGAGAGCGGCACAGCGGCAATGCCGAGTATGGACAGTGCCGCGACAAGAGGCGGACTTCGTCAATGCCCTGCAAGTCGTGCAGTCCGGGATGCTCGGACGGTTGAGGACGTTGTCGTTCCGCTTGCGACAATTAGCCGCGCATCTCTTACCCGACTTTGAAGGATCAACGCGATTCGGCGATGAGCAGCAATTGGGCGTGCTTGAAGTGTTTGGCTGGCGCTACCTCGATCAACTGATGCGACTCGTCAACGAACCGCTCGCGCGCGTCTTCGGAATCATCAATCACGGGCAGTTGTGCTTTGACTCTCTCAGCACTTGTGGCAAGCCCGCTGAATGCGACACAGGATTTCTGGCGATCATCGAGTTTCAATCGGGCGTGACGGCGCAAGTCGAGATCGATCTCGCGAGTTCCGTGACGGGGCAGGGGGCTCAATGGAATTTGCAGGGAGAGCGAGGGGGCTATGCCGCAGGGAAGCAGAGCATCCTTGAACCCGACGGCGAAGTGTTTGAGGTCGACGTGCAAGCAACAGTGACTGATCCCTATGAGTCGTTGAGGTCCGTTAATGCGGCGACTGACATCGACTCAATGGTTGCAGTCGCGAGATTGATCGCGGCCATCAAACGGTCGAACGAGACTCGTGAAGTCGTGACGTTCGGATTGAAATAGGGCGGCGCGAATCGTCAATGAGTTTGTGTTGTTCGACGTCTACCTGCGATCGCGCCAGCATCAACAGACAATGGGCCGATCGTCCTTTCCGCTCTCAAGCACATAACGAAACGCGATCTTCATGGACGAGACTCCGAACTCTTCCGAGCTGTTCGACGAACATAGCCCGCAGATCAATGCGGAACCGATCATCGTCAACGCGACGGTGCCGTCCTCATTGCATGAGGTGGCCGACGCCGCGCGACGGAAGCGGCAGGAGTTGATAGCCGAGCACCGCGTTCGACTCGGACGCATGTGGCGCATCGCCTTCATCTTGTTTGTCGCGACCTGCTTTTCCACATGGCTATCAGCCGGAGCGACCTATGCCGTCGCGCTGATGTCGATCTTGTTGGCGCATGAGTTCGGGCACTTCTTGCAGGCAGTGAGGCATCGCGTCCCGGCGTCGCCGCCGTTCTTTATTCCGTTTCCGTTGTCGCCCATTGGGACGATGGGAGCGGTCATCATGCAGGCGGGCGGAGCAGCCGATCGCAAGCAGATGTTTGATATCGCGATCAGCGGTCCGCTTGCCGGTCTGTTGCTCGCGCTGCCGATCGCATGGTGGGGAGTGACGCAATCAACGCTCGTTGAAATTCCGCCGAATAGCTCTGCGCTCATCTTCGGAGACCCATTGGTGCTGCAATGGATGATCGAGCGAGTGCATGGCGCAAAGCCGCCGGGCTTTGAGGTTGCTTTGAATCCGCTGCTGTTTGCCGGTTGGGTCGGAATCTTTATTACAGCATTGAACTTGATGCCGATCGGACAACTCGACGGCGGGCACATTCTGTATTGCTTGATTGGACGTCGCGCTCACACCGTCGCTCTGCTGCTCGTTGCGAGCGCTGTTGGCTACATGGCCTATACGCGGGACTTCGGCTACGCGGTGATGTTGTTCTTGCTGGTGACAATGGGCACCCGGCACCCGCCGACTGCGAATGATCGCGCCCCACTCGGCCCGATTCGCATTGTGCTCGGATGGCTGACGCTCGCCTTCGTGCTGATCGGCTTCACTCCGCGACCAATCTTTGAATTGCCCGGTGAGACAGAGATGCCAATCCCCGCTCGTCCGGATCTCGATCAACGAGCGGTCTAAGTCGCATGGACTTCCAGTCCGTGCGGTCTTTTGGACTGTTTGTGCCCGCTTAATAGTCGCGCTTCAGCACGGGCTATTTCTGCAACGCACCGTGTCGCTGAAATCGTGAGATTTCAGGCATTTCAGCCGTCCGAAATCGGACAATTTCGGCTCCGAAAACTGAACGGCGCGCTGTCGAACTAATTCAGGCAAAGAGTTCTTCCAAAAGATCCTCACGCGATACATCGAAGTGATCCTGAATCTCGCAGAATCGAATTCAGCGTCCCAATTTTCAGCGGAGCATGCGCAGAAATTGTTACATGGTGCTCGCCGAGTTGCGGCGTTGTGAGACGCATATGGCTGCCGGTTTGCCGAGTCACCTCGTATCCCAGCCTGCGACGTGACTTCGCCGACTCGATACCAGAGAGATCACGCGGCAGCCTCATAGTGCGAAGACCGCGTCGCGGACGAAGTGCAATCGAACGGCACGCGGTCGATCAGACTCGTCGAAGTGACGGTCAATGGCGTCGCGCACTTGCACTCGTAACTCGGGAAGAGTCTCCGCCTGTGTGACGATGGATGAGCCGATTGCGCTGGCCACAGACCCGCCCTCTGGGTCTTCATCGACCATAAAAACGATCTCAGTCAACAGTCAGGCTCCGACTGCGTGAAGCAGGTTTTCGAGCATCTTTGTTGATTCAGTCTTCGCGAATCGTCAGTGATGTGAGCTACCTGACGTCACTCATCGGTCTCACTCTGACCGCAGGCAGCGTTCGTCCGGCTTGAACGAAGTCTTGTAAGACTTCTTCCACAACCTCACACACCTCCGCATAAACCTGCCGAGGATCATCGCCATGAATGACCGTAATCACGTCCGGGCATTTGCCAATGTAGACCCGATCCTCGTCACTCCATTCGACCCATTTGTGATAGCGGTCATTGAGGAGCACGACGATGCCTCGCTTGAGTAGTTACGAATTCGACTCCGCAAACGCGATGGCACGTGCTTGCAGCGACATTGCGAAGTGCTTGAAGCTCAACTCGACTGAGGGTTCACGGAACTGCCCCTTCGCCCCGTTTTCTTTGCCCGACAGCAACAAGCATCCCGCATCGTAGAGTCGCTCGCGAATCAGCTTGGTGAGTAACAATTCATACCGCTTTGAATAAGACGCGCCGCGAAACTCCTCGAAGACATCGAAATGCGGTTCGCGATTGGCGACCGGTGCCATCGACTTCTCGGTCTCTTCGAGCAGCATCAGGTAACCCAACCATGGACGATTCGATGGTTTGAATGCGCCCTCTCGGTACGCAACCCAAAGATCGCTCGCAGATCCAATCGCTTCTTCGGTTCGGTTGTTGAAGTTGTTGCCGAATGACGGACCAACTTGAGATTTGAATTCGACGGCCGCCAAGAGCATCTCATTGACGATGACGATCAAGTCCCACTTCTTCTCGGGCCGGTAGTAACCGGGTAACTCCAAGTTGCTCTCACAATGGATCGCCCCCTCCGAGATGCCCGAATCAATCAGGATGGCACGGATTAATTCCACAAAACCATCCATCTGCCGTCCGCCAGTGACAGCGCTCCGAGCACCTGTGTCGCGAACACCAGTTGCCTGCCCTTGCTTTGTCGCCTGACTTTCACGAGTCGCCCAAAAATGCTTAACGGCGGCTTTCAATCTTGCCTCGTACTTCACGATAGCTTGCCCTCCACTGTGAGAGTTGTGCTGTTGAAAAGTCCTGAGGTTTCTCGGGCGAACCGCGCTGCGGCATACGCGAGATAGGTGTCGTCAATTTCATTACCAATGCTGTGACGTCCCCAACGCGCGGCAGCAATACTCGTCGTACCAGTGCCAGAGAATGGATCTAAGACGGTGTCGCCCACAAAGCTAAACATGCGGATGAGCCGTTCGGCTAACTCCATTGGATAGGGGGCCGGATGATTCTTCGTTGAGGCTCCCGTCACACCATTCCAAATCTGCTGAAACCAAATGCGATGGTTCTCCTCACCAATCACACTAAGGATGCGAGTCGCTGTATCCGGGCTGCGATAACCACCGGGCTTGCGCTGCATCAGGATGAATTCGATGTCGTTCTTGATGACCGAATTCGGCTCGTAGGGTTTTCCTAAGAAGCCTCCCGCGCCTTCAACTTCGTAGACCGCATTGGCGATCTTGTTCCAAATGATCGGAGCAAGATTGTCGAAGCCAATCGTTCGGCAATGTTCCTGAATCGACGCGTGCAAGGGCACGACGGTGTGTCTTCCGTTGTTCTTGCGTCGCGAAAGACAAACGTCGCCAACAACGCAAATCAGCCGACCTCCGGGGACAAGTGCGTCGAAGCACTGCTGCCAAACTTCGTCGAGGTCTTTCATGAATTCGTCATAGTCTTCGACATGCCCCAGTTGGCCAGGAACATCGCGATATTCCTTCAACGTCCAATAAGGAGGCGACGTGAGAACGAGATGCACTGAGTTCGGCGTCAGGAACTTCATCCGGCGGGCATCATTGCGATGCATGACATGCCGAGTCGGAAGTTGGGAAATCGCATCTTCAAGCTGCTTCAACATTGTCGGCGTCTTCGCCAACTTCGGTATCGCCGTCTGAGGATCATCAAGGTTATGGAGTTCCGCCGGAATGAGTTCCCACAGATCGACACTTCCAGATTGGGAAGCTGCACGCGGCTTTGACTTTGCCAAGACTGGCATCCGTTGATTCCTCATTCGATGTGACGATGCATTGCAACAAACAGCAGGAAGCCGACCGCAGGAAAGCTGCAGTCGGCTCTAAGCGAGTACTTACTCCAGCGTGAATTCCGGCAACTTCAGCGGCACTCCGCCGTGCAGGGCGGACTCGTGGGCAAGGATGCCGACGCAGGTCCAATTCGCGCTTTGAGTCGCGTTCGGCCACGGGTCGCGGTTGTCTCGCAGGGCGGAGACGAACTCGTTGACGAGGTGCGGATGCGAGCCGCCGTGACCGCCGCCTTGAATGAAGCTCAAGTGGCCCGCGTCGTGAATCTCTTGAGGCAACGTAAACTTGCGGATCGGCTCGGGCAGCAAGTGCGCGAAGTCCGGGACGGTGATCTTCTCGGGGATCTCGGGCTCGGGCTTCTTCGCGGTGTGAATGACGTGCGGCTCGTGTTCGACCAGCGTCCATTCAAAGCTCTTCTTCGTGCCGTAGACGTCGAAGCTCTCGCGGTACTGCCGCGCGACGTCATACAGGAACCGCCAGATGTGCGCGGTCACGTCGCTGTCCTTGATTTTGATGTGACAGCTTTCGACCGCGAACTTGTTGCCGCTCTTCTGAGCGATGTCGTCGCGGACGGTGCCCGAGCCAAAGCAACTGACGGTCTCGGCGCGACCATTCAAGAGGCCGAGGCACGGGCTGACGACGTGCGTCGCGTAGTGCATCGGAATCATCTTCTCCCAGTACGACGGCCAGCCGTCCATATCCTGCGGGTGCGACGCCGCGAGGTGCTGAATCTTGCCGAGCTCACCGCGCTGATACATGTCCTTAATGAAGAGGAACTCGCGGCTGTAAACGACGGTCTCGGCCATCATGTATTTGAGGCCGGTCTGCTTCACGAGTTCGCAGATCTTGCGGCAGTCTTCAACATTGGTCGCCATCGGGACCGTACACATCACGTGCTTGCCGGCCTTCAACGCTTCCATCGACATCCAAGCGTGATCGGGAATCGGGCTGTTGATATGAACGAAGTCGACCTTCGGGTCTTTGAGCACATCAGCATAGTCGGTGTAGCGAGCGCCGATGCCGAACTCATCGCCAACCTTGTCGAGCTTCTCTTTGCTGCGCTGACAGATCGCATAGACGTTGGCGTCCGGCAAAGCTTGATAGATCGGAATGAACTCAGCCCCGAACCCCAGTCCCACCATCGCGACATTCAACTGCTTACCCATCACGTTGCTCCTTCCAGAAAAAATAGAGGGCTCACTGATTGAGCCCAAAAGTTGTCGAAGTACGACCTGCAGGGCCATAAAAGCACGAGCTTCGATAGCGCACTGACTGCATCAATTCGATCCAGAACAAGATCGTGGCAGATGCGCGACAAGCCTGCTATCGCCGCAGAGTTGCATTTGAGCGGCACACGATCGCACCTGCCTGCCGCTTTGGCCGGACCGATTGCCAATAAGGTGTCCTCTTGAAAGGGACGCACGATGCGAGAGGTCATTCGAGAAAAGTTACTCAGCGGCGGCCTGCCACAATCAGTGAGGAACACTGGTACGACGGACTTGTAGTCCGTCGAGCGTCGTCGTCGTGAGAAGCGACGGACTGCAAGTCCGTCGTACCTCAAAACGGATGTGCTCCTCAGGAATCGCCCGCTGGTCAGCTCGCCGAGATGCAGCACCTGTCCGCGTCGATAGAGAGCGAGAACAACGAGGTTTGTTGACTGCGTTGTTCCCTCGCCCTCTGCAATTCAATAACGCTGTGCAATTTATACCAATTCCGGCAGTGGCTTCTTGCCGTCAACGAGATACTGCGGGCGGCCGGCGAGATCCGGAAGTTTCGTTTCGATGCTAATACCGAGATGTTGATACAAGGTTGCGATCACCTCAGCAAAGTGGATCGGACGGTCGGCAATTTCAGCTCCGCGACGGTCGGTCGAGCCGATGACCTGACCCGCACGAATGCCGCCGCCCGCCAGAATTCCGCCGCCGACTTGCGGCCAGTGGTCGCGTCCGGCGTCCTTATTGATAACCGGCGTGCGTCCAAACTCGCCCCATGCCACGACCATCACGTCATTGGCTAAACCGCGAGCGTGCAAGTCTTCTACCAATGCCGACAAACCTTGATCGAATGGCGGCAGGTGCGTATTCCTCATGCCGTTAAAATTATCACTATGAAAATCCCAGCGACCGAAATTGAGTGTTACTACTCGTGCTCCCGCCTCGACCAATCGCCGAGCCATTAAGAAATGCTCAAGATTACGCGGTGCCCCGTCGCCGAAGTTTTTTGGATCGCCTTTGCCATATCGCTCGCGCGTTTCGGGCGACTCCTGAGACAAGTCGAGCGCTTCGACCAAACTACTCGAAGTGAGGATTTCGAACGCTTGCCGGGTCAGCGAGTCCATTCCGGTCATCGTGCCCGTTGCATCGACCTCGCGACGCAAGCGATCGACTGATGCGAACAACGCTTTTCGATCGTCTAACCGAGTCGCATCAATACCGTTCAAGACCATGTCGGCTTGAGCCGGTCCGGACGGACGAAACGCCGCGTGAGAAACGCCTAAGAAACCCGGTAGTCCGGGTGAGCCATATGGCGGATGACCGGTATCAGGCGACAAGCCAATAAACGGCGGCACGGCTCTGTTCATTGAGCCGAGCAACTTTGAGACGCTCGAACCGACCGATGGCCAACCTCCCGGCGGTTGCTGACGCTTCGAGCGACCGGTGTAGCAAATGAACGAGTCATGATCGCCATCCGGTGATCCATAAACCGACCGCAGCGGGACGAGTTTGTCCATAATCGCCGCCGTGCGCGGCATGTGCTCGCAAATTTCGATGCCGGGTACGTTCGTCGGGATCGGCCGGAACTCGCCGCGAATCTCCGCCGGCGCGTCCATTTTTAAATCGTACATATCCTGATGGCCCGGCGCGCCGCACATATATATCATAATAATTGATTTCGGCGACCGGGTGCCGATGACTTGCTCGGCTCGCAGAATGTCGGTCAGCGTCAATCCGCCAACCGCCAGCGTGCCGACCTTGAGCATGTCGCGGCGCGTTATTCCATCGCAAAGCATCTTCTTCGAGCCAAGAACATTCAGCATGACATACTCACTGGGGTAGTAGGACTTCCGGTTCGTTGTTTTGTTATACGGCACGCGCTGCAGGCTGAGTTGTTTAAGGGCAAACCGAAGACGCCTGCGTTTGTCTTGATCTCAAGCCAAACAACTCCGTCGCCTGTGACTCGCCGTTAAACGAATTGGCCTCAATTCAAACCGCGAGCGTATTGCGGCGACCCAACGATATCGGCGTTTTCAGATCCGAGGAACGATAACGCCTTCCGCCGCCCGTACTGCAACGGCAAGAAAGGTTCCTCTCTGGACGGGCCGGCACAATGGGTGAGGAACACTGGTTCGACGGACTTGCAGTCCGTCGAACGTCGTGAGAAGCGACGGACTGCAAGTCCGTCCTACCCAAAAACGGATGTGTTCCTCATGAGTGTGCTCCGCTTGAAGCCTGTCATTGACCCACCACTCACTCCACAGCGCACTATTTCGCTGAAATTGTGAGTTTTCAGGCATTTCAATCGTTCGAAATCTGACGACTTCGGCTACTTGAAAGTCCTTGGCGGCGTTGACCCGAGAGGCTCTTCAGACTGCGTCAGGACGCCTGTCGAACCGCGACAACCGGAGTTCAGCTCCGTCATTAGTTCGGTACTCGGCAGTGAGATGCGGCGGGTATTCAAGACAATCCCGCGAATGACTCTTGTCGCTGATCCCGCAAAGAGGTGAGAGTCCGCGCGTGCGTGATTCGATCTCAGTTCGAAGAAGATTCAGACGGAACTCTCATGATCGTCCACTTTGGTGTCTCGAGGATTGAACTGGTTCAAGGCGACATCACTCAGCAGCGAGTTGATGCCATCGTGAATGCAGCGAACTCAGGACTGCTCGGCGGCGGCGGCGTTGATGGTGCGATTCATCGCGCAGCCGGACCGACGCTGATGCAAGAGACGCGCATGCTCTATCCCGAAGGCTGCCCGACCGGCAGCGCGGTCGCGACGACGGCCGGTCGGCTCAATGCGAAGTACGTCTTTCATGCGGTCGGCCCCGTTTGGGCCGGCGGAGAGAAAGAGGAATCAAAATTACTCGCCGGGGCTTATCAAACGTGTCTTGAACTGGCTCTCGATCATCACTGCCACAGCATCGCATTTCCGGCCATTAGCACGGGGGTTTATGGCTACCCGATAGATCTCGCAGCCGAGACCGCACTCGGAGTTGCTGCGCGGTTCATAAAGCAGAGACAACAGCCGGAGATCGTGCGCTTCGTACTCTTCGGAGCAGGGCCTTACGGAGCCTTCGCGCGCGTGCTGGAATCACTTGCTGAGTAGGCTATACCTCGCGCGGCGTGAGTTGAGGCTCGCGGTTGAGCGGCTCAAGACTTCGCGATCACAGTCGCGAGTTTCACTGGTGCAACGGACAAGACTACGTGAGTCCGAGGATCCTGAGTTCTGTGTCACGTTTTCTGAGTGAGTGGCAGGCCGCTAGCCGCACACACCGGGGCT
>CAZNMS010000115.1:0-20851 GCA_964573505.1 uncultured Planctomycetaceae bacterium
GTGAAGACGACGTTGCCGTTCGCGGTGTAGATCTAGGAGGACGAATTAACATTAAAAAAAAAGTTGAAGCGGACGATGTCGCCGGTCGTTGTGATGGCGACGGTGCCGACTTTGCCCGCTCCGTTGTCGCCTCCGTTGAGCGTGATGCCGCCGGTGATGACGTTCGTTGAACCGAGATTGATGGCGTTGGCGTTGAAGATGGTGACGGGGCCGCTGCCGCCGGTTGTCGGTGTGTCGGCGCTGCCGATGAAGATGCCGGCGTCGGCTCGCGTGATGGTGATGTCGCCGAGACGTTGAGTGGCTCCGACGTTTGCTCCGAACGAGACGCTGCCGGTGCCGACGCTGATGGTGAGAGCGTTCTCTTCGGTGCCCGATCCGCCGTTGCTGTCGAGCGTTGAGTCGCTCGTGAAGACGACGTTGCCGTTCGCGGTAGTAATTGTGACAGCGGTTTGCAGGGTCGTCGCGCCGTTGAAGCGGACGAGATCGCCGGTCGTTGTGATGGCGAGCGTGCCGGGAGTGACTCCGTCATCGCCGCCGTTGAGCGTGATGCCGCCGGTGATGACGTTGGTCGTCGTGCCGATGTTGATCTCGTCGTCGGTCTTGATGACGGTGACGGGGCCGAGTGCTCCGGCGGTTTCGGTGTCTGCTCCGCCGAACGTGACGCTGGAGGCCGTTGTGATCGTCAGCTTGCCGAGCGATTGATCGCCCGAGCTGCCGTTGCCGATGTCGCCGTTGAAGCTGATCGCTCCGGTTCCGGCGGTGAGGGTCAGCGAATTGTGCTCGGTGGATTGGCTGTCGATCGTGCCGTTGAAGGTGATGTCGCCCGCGCCGGCTCCGGTGTTGATCGTGACGGTGCCGTCGGTGAGGAGGACGTCGCGCGTGAAGCGGACGCTGTCATTGGTGGTCGTGATGTCGGCGCCGGTGCTGACGTTGCCCGCTCCGTCTTGGAGGAAGGCATCGTCGGCGTTGATGTCGACGTTGTCGGTGAAGGTCAGCAGTCCGTCGTTCGTCAGGGTGATGCGGCCGGTGCCGCCGTTGATCGCTGAGGCGAGCGTCGTGATGTCGTCGTTGAAGGTGATCGTGCCGTTCGCTGCGGCGGTCGTGGTGTCGAGCAGCAAGTCGCCGTCGATCTCGACCGTGCTTTGGAAGGTGATGTCATCGGCGGCGTTGACGGTCAGCGTGCCGAGTTCTCCGTCAACCGGACTGCCGACGGCTCCGACGAAGGTGATTGCTGAACCGGCATCGGTGCCCGCCGTGAGCGTGAGTGTGTTGTCTTCAAGAGCTTCGCTATCGAGCGTGCTGCTGAAGGTGATGCTGCCGGTTGTGGCTCCGCCCGTTGCGGTTGTCAGAAGAATTGCAGTCTCGGTCAGCGTGACGGCGCGGAGGAAGCTGATGTCGTCGCCGGTCGTGCTGATGTCTGCACCGAGATTGGTCGTGCTCGTGCCGTTCTGAGTGAAGCTGCCGTCGAGCGTGAAGTTGGCGTTGTTGAGGATCGTCAAGAGGCCCGAGTTGGTGATCTCGACCGCGCCGCCGTTCTGAGTGGTGACGGTGTCGTCGAAGGTGAAGGCCGTGCCGTTGAGGTCGATCGCGAGCGTGACGGATTGGGCGTTGCTGGCGAAGAGTGTGCTCGCGAAGTGAGTCGTGCCGGTGCCTGCCGTTTGAGTGAGCGTTTCGACGACGACCGACGACGAGAACGTGACGTCGTGCACGCTGACGATGAGGAGATCTTCGAGCGATGCGGCATCGCCGATCGTGCCGGTGACGGTGATGTCGCTCGTCCCCGCTGTCAGTGTGAGATCGTGCGTGTCGATGGCGTCGCTATTGATCGTCTTGGCGAAGTTGATGTCGCCGGTGCCGGCTCCGGTGCCGGATGTTTTCATTGCTACCGGGCCGGTGAGGATGACGTCTTCGGTGAAGGAGATGTCGTCAGCGGTTGTGGTGATGTCTCCGGCGGTGAAGACGTCTCCGGTGCCGTTCTGGGTGAAGCTGCCGTCGATGTTGAAGTCGCCGGTGGAAGTCAGCGTGAGATTGCTGCTGTTGGTGATCTCGACCTTGCCGCCGTTCGTCGTTGTGACGAGACCGTTGAAGGTGAAGGCGGTGCCGGTGAGGTCGAGCGCGAGGGCGTTGGCCGTCGTTGGGTTGAGAGTCAGCTTGCTGTTGAAGGTCGTGAGCACGCTGCCGTCGGTTTGTGTGAAGGTCTCGGCGGTGACTTCGTCGCTGAAGAGCGCCGTCGCGACGCTGACGATGCTGATGTCTTCGAGCGCGGCCGTTGCTCCGATCTTGCCGCTGACGGTGATGTTGCCCGCTCCGGCGGTGAGCGTGAGGTCGTGCGTGTTGCCGGCGTCGCTGTTGATGGTCTTCGCGAAGGCGATGTTCGCGGTGTTCGTGCCGCCGCCGTTGCTGATCGCGACGTTCGTTGTGAGCACGACGTCGTCGTTGAACGTGATCGCTCCGTTGGCGGTTGTGACGTTGCCGTTGAGTTCTGTCGTTCCGGCAGCGTCGGTGGTGAGCGAGTCGATCGGTGAGGTCGTGCCGACGTTCGCGTTGAAGCGCGTGAGGCCGTCGGCGTTGGCGGTGAGGTTCGACGACGTTGCTCCCGAAGCGTCGTCGTCGATCGTGCCGGTAAAGGTGATGTCGCCGTCGCCGGTTGTTGATGTCTCGGTTCCGGCGGTCAGCGTGACGCTGCTCGTGAGAATGATGTTGTCGGAGAAGAGGAGATCGTCTCCGGCGCTTTGATCGGCGCTGAGGTAGATCGAGTCATGCGAGTTGACGGTGATGTCGCCGGTCGTCGTGACCGAGATGCCTTCGAGAAGGATGTCGGCGGTGACGGGGACTCCGGCTCCGGTCTTGCCGATGTAAGAGATGTTACGTGCGGCTTGCGATTGAGTGTTCGTGCCGTCGGCGTCGATGTCGATGCTGTCTTCGATGCTTGCGGTGACGAAGAGGTCGGAGCCGGTGATGCTGAGGTCTTGACCGGCGACGAGTTTCGCGTCGGTCGTTGCGGGAGTTTCGTCGAGCCAGAAACCGCCGGAGCCGTCGTTGTTGCTATCGGCTTCGAGCGTGAGGTCCGAGGTTGCTCCATTCGCGGTGACTGTGGCGCGGATGATGATGTCTCGAACGGCACTGAGGCTGATCGAGGACGCGACGGTGACGTCGGCTTCGATGATGAGATCGTTGCCGCCGCCTTGAATCGTGACGTCTCCAGCACCGACGTTGATCGGGCCTTGAATCGTTGCTCCGGAGAGCGCGAGCGTGCCGCCGGTGCCGATTGTTGAATCAACGGTTGAGGTATTCGTGACGGTCAACGCGGCGCCGAGGTTACGCAGCAGGATGTTGCCGCCGTTCGTTGTGGCATCGCCGCTTGTGACGGGGCCGGTAAAGCTGAGGTCTGAGGACACTCCGTTTTGGATGAAGCTGATGTCGCCGCCGACAGTGGTGAGGCTGCTCACCGTGACCGAGCCGGTGCTCCCGGTCGGGATGTTTTCGAGCGTGATGTCGCCGGTGTCGGTGTCGGCGCTGATGAGCTTGCCGTTGATCTCGATCGCGGTTGCCGTCGGGCCGATGCCCGTTGCGGCGACGAGCGTGATCGAGCCCGTCGTGACATCGATGTCTGAGTCGGCGTCGGCAGTGGCGTCTTCGACGATTGAACCGGCACTCGTCAGCGAGACGGTGTCGGCGTCGGCGTCGGCGGTGAGGAGGCCGATGACGATGTTGCCGCTCGTGATCGTCGCGGCGGTGATGTTCTTGCCCGTGCCGTCGGCGGTGACGGCAATCAGTGTGAGGTCGCCGCCGGTTGCAGTGATGTCGATGTGACCGTCGGCGGTTGTTGCGAGAGTAATTGTTGTGACATCGTCGTTTGTGATCGCGATGTCGCCGGAGGTCGTGCTCTTTGCTTGAGCGACGGTCAGCGACTCGCTGCCGGTTTGATCGAAGGTGATCGAGCCGGTGCCCGTTGTGAGGCTGCTGACGGTGACGGATAAGGTCGTTGCGGTCGCGAGACTGTTGAGGTCGATCGCTCCATTCGTTGTGTCGGCACTGATGAGCTTGCCGGTCAGTTCGAGTGCGTCGGTGTTGCCGATGCCGGAGACGGCGTTGAGGTCGATCGTGCCCGTGCCGACGTTGAGATCCGCAGTGGCGTCGTTCGGTCGGTCTTCGTTGATCGCTCCGGCAGAGGTCAGCGTGATCGTGTTGGCGTCGGCGGTGAGGAGGCCGACGACGATGTCTCCGGTCGTTGTCGTTGTGCCGGTGATGTCTCCGGTTCCCCCGGCGGTGATGTCGGTCAGTGTGAGAGTGCCGCTGTCGGCGCTGACGTCGATGTTTCCGTCAGCGGTTGAGGCGAGGTCGATTGTGATCGCGGCATCGTTCGTGACCGAGAGGCTGCCGGCGGCGGTTGCGATCGTTGCGCTGTCGATTGTCAGCGACTGCGTGCCGGTTTGATCGAAGGTGATGTTGGCGCTGTCGGTGCTGAGGCTCGTGACGGTGACCGCTCCGGTTTCGGCGGTCGCGAGCGAGTTGAGATCAATCGCGCCGGTTGCAGCGTCGGCGCTGATAGTCTTGCCGGTCAATTCAATGGCGGAGAGAGTGCCAATGCCATTCGCTGCAATCAGTTCGATGTTGCCGGATCGAGCCAGGAGATCAACTGATGCGTCAAGAGACGGTTCTTCGTTAATTGCACCAGCAGATGTGAGCGTGATGGTGTTATCTCCAGCGATTAAGAAATCGGCAAAGAGATCGCCGCTGCCAATCGTTCGACCGACAATATCTCCGGCACCACCGGCCGTTAGGAAGCCCAAGTAAAGGTTGCCGCCGCTGTTCGAGACAGTGATCGTTCCTCCGGTGATTGCAAACGCAACTTTAAGTGCCTGACCACCAGTTTGATCTATGAAGCTAGAACCAGAGTTATTAACCAAATTAGTGGCAGTTACTATCCCAGTGGTTGCAGTGGACGTATTCGCGATTCGTATGTCGCCAAGTTTATTTCTGAGATCAATCGTCTTAACGCTGACTTCGAGGCCGTCTGCATCGCCGATGCCCGTGACTGCGTTGATGGTGGTCGTGCCACTTTGAGCGTCGATGTTGTTAGCTGCGGCGTTCGCGTCGGTCACTTCGCCGGTTGTGGTGTCGATTGTCACCGCTGCGGCAGTGGCGTTCGTTGTGATGACTCGACCGAGCGCGATGTTGCCGATGCCGTTGATGTCGATGAGATCGTCACCGGCATCGAGCACCGTGCCGGTGCTCATCGTGATGAGGCCGACTCCGGTTGCTCCGGCGTTAAGTTCGATTTCGCCGGAGGTCGTCGTGACGTCAGCGGCACTCGTGAAGGTGATGTCGTTGCCGACAGAAGTGAGCGTGACTTGTCCGTTGACCGATGTGATCGCGGCGCTGAGCGCGAGGTCTCCGTTGCCGTCGTCGTCGCTGTCTCCGGCGATGAGCGTGATCGTTCCGGTGCCGGTTGTGGAGGCGGCTCCGGTGAGCGAGAGGTCGCCGTCGGTCGTGCGGATGTCGATGTTGCCGGTGATGTTCGTCGCGCTCGTGACGACGAGCGCGTTGTCGCCGGTGCTCGCGACTTCGAGCACGTTGATGTTGTTGCTCGTTGAGTTCGTGAGGCTGATCGAGACGACGTCGGTCTTGATGTCGTCGGTCGACCCGATGCCGGTTGCGGCGCTGAGCGTTGCGGTGTTGGCGGTGATGTTGGCGACTGCGGTGCCGAGCACTTCGGTGATCGCGCCGCTGTTGTCGGAGAGGGTTGCTCCGGGACCGTCGTAGTCGGCGGTGACGGTCACGTTGCCGCGCGTCGCGTCGTTGTTGCTGTTCGCGTTGAGCAGGCTGATGGCGATGTCTTCGGGCGCGAGCAGCGCGAGGTCGCCGTCTTCTGAGGTGATGCTCGACGCAGCGGACATTGTGATTGAGCCCGCTGCGTTGCCGTCTTGCGGAGTGCCCGCGTTGTAGTCGGTGCCGGCGCTGAGCAGGATCGCTCCGGTGCCCGTTGCGGTGATGGTGTTGGAGCCGTTGAGCGCGATGCTGTCTCCGGCGTAGAGGCTGATGCTGCCGTTGCCGCCCGATGCGCTGATCGTCGCGTTGATCGTCATGTCATCGGTCGCGGTGCTGCCCTCAGCGGCGAGGATGATGTCTCCGCCGGTTGTGTTCGCGACGGCAGTGTCGATCGTGAGTGGGCTCGCGGCGGTGATGCGAAGTTGCTCGGCAGTGGCCGTTGTGGAAGCGAGGGTCGCTCCGCTGAGTCCGTCGACGGTGCCGATGGTCAGATCGCCGGAGTTCGCGATGTCGATCGCTCCGCTGTCGGTGTTCTGAACGGCGAGCGTTGTGACTTCGGTTTCGAGTGTGTCCGTTGAACCGATGCCGGTGAGGGCGGAGAGGCGGAGGCTCGCGGCAGAGACGTCGATCGCGACGGTGTCGTTGTCGGTGATCGCTCCGGTGCGAGCGGTGAGCGTGATGCGATTGCCGGTGCTTTCGAGACCGGTGACGGCGATGTTGCCGCCGACAATCGTGAGGTCGTCTTTGAAGGGGCTGCCGTCGATTTCAATGTCGACGTCGCCGGTGCCCGTTGTTTCGTAGCCGATCGTGATTTCGCTGAAGCCGTCTGCGAGGGCGCGGATATCGGCGTCGCTGAGATTGAGCGTGCCGGTCGCGGTGTTGCCCAGTCCGATCGTTGTCGCGGCGGTTGTCGGACGGATGTAGAGATTCTTACCTGTGCCCGTCGTTGCGATCGTGTTCTTGCCGCCGTTGAAGTCGACTTCATCAGCGATGAGCGTGATGTCGCCGGTGACGGTGATTGATTTCGACGCGGTGACGCTGAGCGCGGGATCGATTGTCAGCAACGAAAGCTTGTCGTTGTTGCCGACGTGACCGCTGAAGAGGACGTCGGTTGTTGTCGCGCTGCCGTTGATGACGAGCGCGTTTGTTTCGCCGGTTTGACTGTTGAGAGTTCCGCCGATCGTGACGTCGTCGGTGACGGTCAGAGTGAGGCTTAGATCGAGCACGACGTTGTCTGCGAGCGCGACCTTTGCGGCGTTGATGATCGTCGTGTCGATCGTTGTTGTGCCGGCAGCGTCGGTTGTGAGCACGTCGAGTGCTTTGCTCGAACCGAGCGCGGCATTGAAGGTTGTTGTCGTCGCGTTGATGGTGAGGTCGCGGGCTGTCGTCGCGTCGCTGTCGACCGTGCTTTGGAACGTGACGGTGCCGGCGCCCGTCGCGTCACCGAGTGTGACGTCGTCGGTGAGGGTCAACGCGTTTTCGATGTCGATCGTGTCGGCGGTTGTGCTGATGTCGGCGGCGAGACTGATGCTCGTGAAGTCGGTGATCGTGACGTTGCCGTCGCTCGAGATGTTGCCGTTGCCGATCGTCAGCGCGTCGGTGCCGTCGAGCACGATCGCTCCGCCATTGGCTGTACTAACTGTTGCTGCGTTTTCGAAGACGACCGTCTTGACGTTCGTGAGATTGAGCACCGTCGCGGCGGTGCCTGCATCAAGGTCGAGCGCGCCTTTGAAGGTTGTCGTTCCGGCTCCGGCTTGCTGCGTGAAGCTGGCGGCTTTGAGAGTGGTTGCAGTGACGTTGGTCGCGCTGACGATCGTGATGTCGCCGAGACGGATTGCTCCGACAGCATCCGCGAACGTGACATCGCCCGTGCCCGCCGTGAGGCTGAGATCGAAGCTGCCGCTCAGCGTGCTGTTGTAGGAAATGTTACCGCCGCCGGTACTCGTGCTGAGATCGACGTCGCCGGTCAGCGTTGTCGCTGAGAAGAACGTGATGTCGTCGTTGCTCGTCGAGATGTTTCCGGCAGTCGAGATGCCGCCGGTCGCGGTGAGGCTGACCGCTCCGTCGGATGTGATGTCTCCGGTTGCGGCGATCGTGATCGTGCCGGACTCGTCGAACGTGACCGTGCCGTCGTTCGTCGTCGTGATGCTGGCGTTGACCGCGAGATTGGTCGTTGTCAGCGAGACGCCCGCTGCGTCGGTTGTGCTCACTGCGCCTTTGAGCGTTGTTGTGCCGGTGCCGGCATCTTGAGTGAGGCTTGCGGCAACGATCGTGCTTTCGAACGTGACGTTGTTCGCGTTCGTGATGCTGATCGCTCCGAGTGGGTTTGTGGCTCCGATCGCTCCGTTGACCGAGATGCTTCCGGCGTCGGCGATGAGCGTGAGGGTCTCGGCGGTTGCTGCGCCTTCGGCGTTGATCGCGTCGAGGACGATGTTCGCTCCGCCCGCGTCGTCGGTGTCGAGCGTGACGTTCTCGGTGAGCGTGATGTTCGAGCCGTTGATGAAGTTGATGCCGTCATCGGCGGTGATGTTTGCTCCGAGCAAAACGCTCTGATCGAAGTTGTCGACGTTCAGTGAGCCGGTGAGGTCGAAGGTTGCTCCGGCGGCGATGACGAGATCGCTCGCGGCTCCGAAGCCGGTGAGCAAGACCGCTCCGCCGTTGCTCGTCGTGACCGTCGCGGCTGATGCAAAGTTGATGTCGGTCGCGGAGACAGAAAGCACCGGTCCCGCGAAGCCCGCATCAAGGTTGAGCGCGTTGTTGAAGTTGACGGTTGCGGGGCCTTCGGTCGCATCGTCGCCTTGAATCGTGAGGAAGCCGGTGAAGACCGTTCCGTGCAGCGTGACCGTCGCGCCAATGGTGTTGATGCTGACTTCGCTGAGCCGATTGGTGCTGCTGCCGATGGTGTTGGCGGTTGATGTGCCGAGGGTGACATTTCCGTTACCCGCGTCGATCGTGAGGTTCGCCGCATTGCCGCCGGCCGCTGTGATGTTGCCGGTAATAGAAACTGCAGCTCCGGTGTCGTCGTCATCGTCTTCGCTGTTGAGCGTGAAGGTGACGGCGGTCGTCGTCGCGTCGAGCAGCACGCTGTCGTTGATTGCGATGACGCCTTCAGTCGTGCTGAAGATCGTGTCGGCGTTGATCGTGAGCGTTGAGCCTTTGCCGTTGATCGTGAGCGCGTCGTTCGCAGCGGTGAGGTCGATGTCTCCGCCTTCGCCGCCTTGAGCACCGACGATGATCTGCGCCTGCTTCGCATGAATGGTCAGCGCTTCGGCAACTGCGATCGCAGCGCCGCCGTCGTTGATCGTGATCGTGCCGGATTGAGTGTTGGCATAGCCGACTTCGACCGTGCCGACGCTGCCGTCGAAGGCGGCGAAGAAGTCATTCGAAGCGCGAGTTCCGGTACCGCCCGTCGTGCCGTCGCCGATGCCGAACGTGTCGGCGTCGGTCAGCGAACGAAGCGTGAAGGTCGTTTCCGCTCCGCTGTTGGTGATGTTCGTAGTCGTGTCGGCGTTGAGCAGACCGCCGGCGGTGATCGTTGAAGCGGTCTCGTTGATGTCGAGATCAACGTTCGCGCCGAGCGTTACGTCAGTCTGCACGAGTGCTGTAATTCCTGTGACACTGGCATCGGCGTTGAGATCGAACGTCGCGCCTTCGACCGTCAGCAAGCCGAGTGCGTCCGCGTTTCCGAGCGTACCGTTGATCGTGACCGCTCCGCCGGTCCCGGCATCGAGCGTGAGCCCGGTGTCGGCATTCGCGGCTTCGATGTCGGCGTTCAGCGTGATGGCTGCGTCGCTCGTCCCGTCGGTGCGGAGCGTGACGGTCTCATTGGCCGCGACGTTGAGCTGCAGGATCGACGTGCCGGCCGTTGCGAGCGTGATCGTTCCGGCAGCCGCTGTTCCGCCATTGGTCGAGTCGAGTGTGATGCCGGTTGCTCCGGTGCCGAGCGTGATCGCGGTGCCGCTCGTTGCCGTCGCGTTCAAGTCGATGAAGCCCGCTGCTCCGCCGCCCGTCGTTGTGATGTTCCCGGCGGTGATCGTGAGACCGTCCGCGTTGAGGCTCGCGGCGCTGATGCTTTGCGGCAGCGTGATCGCAGCGTCGGCAGTCGTTCCGGTGGCGTCGAAGGTCAATGCAATGTTCGTAGCGGTGATGGTCGCCGAGGTGCCGAAGTTGATTGCTCCGGCAGCTCCGGCGGCGTTGTCGTTGGTGTCCATCGTGAAGTCAGAACCGTCGTTGTTCGTGACGTCGATTGCACCCGTGACGTCGCTGAAGTCGACGTCGCCGGACTGCGTGAAGATGTCTCCGCGCCAATCAATTGAGGCGGCGGTTGAGTCAACGTCGAGCCCGCCGATGCGCGTTGTCGTGCCGATGTCGGAGTAGACGGTGAGGGCTCCGGTGCCGGATGTGATCGTCAGCGATTGAGCCCCGGCAGCGGTCGCGTTGAGGACCGGAGTGCCGGTCGTCGAACCGATCATGATGGCGCCGTCGGTGCCCGAGTTGTTGTCTGCATCGAGCACGGTGTTGGCTGTCAGAATAATTGCCGCACTGTTGAGCGTGATCGCTCCGGCATCGGCAGCAGCATCGGCGTCCGTGCTGTCGAGCGAGCCGCCGATGTTGATCTGCGAGACCGTTGCAGCGCTGCCGATGACGATGCCGCTCGTGCTGTTGGTGGCGACGTCATGCAGAGTGACTGCGGCTGCTCGCTGCACGTTGAGCGTGCTGAGAGCCTTCGTCGTGCCGACGTTGGCGTTGAAGGTGACGTCGGCTGCGGCTGCTGTTGTCCCGGCGAGGATCGTCAACGACTGCGAGGCCGTGCCGTTCGAGTTGATGTCGTTGTTGAAGTAGACGGTGCCGATCTTGGTGTCGTCGGTCGCGTCGGTGCTGTCGATCGTGATGTCGGTGCCGAGCGTCACGCTGCCGAAGACGGCGATAGAACCGACGACGTCTTCGGAGCTACTGAAGAGACTGCCGTTGAGCGTCACTCCCGCGTTGCCCGTGATTCCGATCTCGTTGATACGGTCTGCGGCTGCGCTGCCTCCGATGGTGCCGACTGTCACCGCACCGTTGCCGGCGTCGATGAAGATGTCTCGGCCCGTGCCGTCGGCGTCGCCGTTGACGGTGTCGAGGACGATCGACGTATCGCTGCCGCCGGTGCCCGCGCCGCCCGTGCGGATATTGAGGTCGCTCAAGATCGTCAGCGCGCCGGAGACGTTGATCGTGTTCGCCGCGCTGTTGGTCGCGCTGGTGACGAGGTCGTCGCCGAGCGTGATTCCGTTGGTCGCATCGAGGTCGATCGAGAGGATCT
This sequence comes from uncultured Planctomycetaceae bacterium, assembly GCA_964573505.1. GTDB lineage: Bacteria > Planctomycetota > Planctomycetia > Planctomycetales > Planctomycetaceae > AM-0621. The sequence goes on from CAZNMS010000115.1 coordinate 11,075, forward strand.
GATTGCCGGTGCCGATGCCGCCTGCGATCGAGATGGCGTTCGTTGTGCCGCCGTTCGCGTTGAGCGTCACTGTTTCATCGCTGGTGCCGAAGATGCTCTGAACGCTGATCGCTCCGCCGTTTGAGTTGACGACAATGTTGCTGCCGTTGTTGAGCTTGATGTCGGCGGTGTTGAAGGCAATCGCGTCGTCGCTGCTGATGAAGGTTGTTGTTGCTCCGGCAGCGAGGATGAGGTGGCTACCGGCGGTCGCGGTATAGGTCTGAGCGTTGGCGTTGTAGGTCGTGCCGTTGAAGGTCAGCGTTGCGGTTGCGGCGGTGCCGATCGTTGTTGTGCCGGTCACGCCCGCGCTGCCTGAAGTGCCGATGTCGTTCAAGGCGATCGTTGAACCGGTGATGTCGAGACTTGCGAGAGCCTTTGAAGCACCGATCGCTCCGGTGATCGAGACACTTCCGGCACCGGCGGTAATCGTGAGGGACTCGGTGCTGTTCGTGCCGTCGATCGTGCTGTCGAAACTGATGTCGCCGCCGGTGCTGCTAAGCGCGACGTTGCCGGTGAGCGTTGTCGCCGAGTGGAAGCTGATGTTGTCGGCTGTCGTCGAGATGTCGGCTGCAGTTGTGATGCCCGATGTTGCGGTGAGTTCGACCGCTCCGTCGGCGGTGATGTCAGCGGCTGCGGCGAGGGTCAATGTGCCGCTCGCGTTGATCGTGACGATGCCGGTGTTGTTCGTGTGAATGGCGTCGTTGAGCGAGACGTCTGCGGTCGTGATCGATAGCCCGGCGGCATCGCTCGTCGTGACGGTGCCGAGGATGGTTGTTGTCCGAGTGCCTGCCACTTGAGTCAGCGAGGCGGCCTGCACGTTGTTGAGATCGACGTAGGCCGCTGAGTCGATGGTGATCGCGCCGAGTTCAACGTTGGCTCCGATGTCGCCGTTGATTGCAAAGCTGCTCTCTCCGGCGGTGATGGCGAGGGTTTGCTTCCCGGCTGTTGTGCCGTTGAGCTCGCCGAGGACGTTGATGTCGGCTCCGGATGCTCCGGTATCGAGAGCGATGTTGCCGGTCAGAGTCGTGTCGGTGTTGAACGTGATGGTGTCGTTGGTCGTCGTGATGTCACCGGCGGTCGAGATCAATGTGCCTGCGCTGAGCGAGACTGCTCCGGCTGCCGAGATGTCACCGGCGCTGTTGATCGTGAGGCTCTTGTCTGAGGCATTGAGCGTGACCGTGCCGTTGCTGGTTGTGGTCAGCTTGTTGTTGATGGCGATCGTGTCGTTCGTGATCGAGATGCCTGCGGCCGTGTTGGTGTCGACCGCTCCATTGAGCGTCGTCGTGCCGGTGCCGGTCGTTTGAGTGAGGCTTGCGGCGGTGATGGCGGCCGCTGTGACATTGAACGCGCTGGCGATTGAGAGGTCGCCCAATCGCTTCGAGGTGCCGACATCTCCGCCGAACGTGATGTTGCCGTCGCCTGCAGTCAGCGTGAGGTTCTCGGTGCCGTCGTTGGTTCCGTCGAGCTTGCCGTCGAAGTTGATGTCCGATGTGCCGCTGCCATTGGTCACCAGAATGCTGCCACTGAGGACGACGTCCGAGTTGAAGTCGATCCCCGCGTCGTTTGTCGTGATGTTGCCGGCGGTTGTGATGCCGTTGGTCGCGGTGAGTGCGACCGCTCCGTCCGAGTTGATGTCTCCGGCAGTGTCGATGGCGAGCGTGTTGCTGGCGTTGAGAGTCACTCCGCCATTGCTCTTCGAGTTGACTGCGGCGTTGAGCTCGATGTCGTTTGTGGTGATCGAGACGCCTGCAGGGCCGCTGGTCGTGAGGGCTCCTGTAAGTTTTGTTGCGCCGGTGCCACTGGTTTGAGCGAACGACTCCGCAGTCACCGTTGTGGCTGTGACGTTGTTGGCGGAGTTGATGGTGATCGCGCCGATCTCAGTTGCTGTCCCGACGGCTCCGACGAATGAGATGCTGCCCGTGCCGGCAGTGAGCGCGAGCACTTCGGTCGCGGCCGTCGTTCCGTTGAGCTTGCCGCTGAAAGTGATGTCGCCCGCACCGGCTCCGGTATCGAGCGAGATGCTGTCGGTCAGCGTTGTGTTGGATGCGAACGTGATGCTGTCGCCGGTCGTTGTGATATTTCCGGCGGTTGTGATGCCGTTTGTGGCGGTGAGTTCGACGGCTCCGTCGGATGTAATCGTTGCTGCATCGGCAATCGTCAGCGTGTTAGCGGCGTCGAGCGTGACCGTGCCGTCACTCGCGGCGTTGATCGTGCTGTTGAGCAAGATGGTGCTTGTTGTCACCGAGACCCCGGCGGCGTCGCTTGTGGAGATTGCTCCGTCGAGGTGTGTCGTGCCGGTGCCGTTTGCTTGTGAGAAGGACTTCGCGGTGATGGCGTCCGCAGTGACGTTGTTGGCGCTGACGATCGAGAGTGCTCCGAGTTCTTTGCTCGTCCCGATGTCCCCGTTGAAGGTGATGCTGCTCGTACCGGCGGTCACCGTGAGGTCTTCCGTCGCGGCGGTTGTGCCGTTGAGCGTACTGAAGCTGATCGTCCCGGCGGCGGCAGAGGTTTCGACGGCGATGCTGCCGGTCAAGGTTGTCGCTGAGTTGAAGTTGATGTCGGCAGCGCTCGTCACGTTACCGCCAGTGACGATACCGGTGCTCGCGAAGAGCGTGACGGTTTGATCGGCAACGATGTCACCGGTGCTCGCAATGGTCAGCTTGCCGTCCTCGGCGTCGAGCGTGACTTTGCCATTGGTCGCGGTGAGCCCGGCGTTGATTGTGATGGCATCGTTATTCAGGACGATGCCTGCGGCGGTGTTGGTGCTGACGGCTCCGTCGAGCTTCGTCTTGCCGGTGCCGGTGTCTTGATTGAGGCTTGCGGCGCTGATCGTGCTTGAGGCCGTGACGTTGCTCGCGCTGTTGATGTCGATCGCTCCCAATCGGACGGTGCCGACGGCGGCGTCGAACGAGATCTTGCCGGTGCCCGCTGTCAGCGTGAGGTTTTCTGCGCCCGCAGTCGTGCCGGTGAGCGTGCTTTTGAAGCTGATGTCGCCCGCTCCGGTGTCGGTGCTGAGTTCAATCGAGCCCGTCAGTTTTGTGGCCGAGTGGAATGTGATGTCGTCGTTGCTCGTTGAGATATCACCGGCGGTCGTGATGCCGTTCGCAGCTTTGAGCGAGACCGCACCGGACGAGTTGATGTCCGCACTGTCGACGGTGATCGAGAGCTTGTTGGCGGCGTCGAAGCTGACGGTGCCGCCGTTGCTTGTTGTGATCGGGCCGCTGATGACGATGTCGCTGGTTGTCAGTGAGACGCCCGTTGTGCCGTCCGTCGTGCTGACTGAATCGCTGAGAGTGGTCGTGCCCGTACCGGTCGTTTGAGTGACGCTCGCCGCAGCGACGGTGTTGTCGAAGTCGACGTTGTGCGCGCTGCTGATGGTGAGCGCGCCGATCGGAGTTGTGTCACCGATCGTTGATTGCAGGTCGATGTCTCCGGCAGTTCCGGCGACGAGCGTGAAGGCTGAGGTCGTGCCGTCGTCGTTAATGGAACCGGTGATGGTGATGTTCGCTCCGGTCGCGGCTCCGTTCGTTGTGTCGAGCGTGACGGTGCCCGGTGTACCGAGAATGACACTGTCGTTGATCGTGATCGCGGCTCCGGCAGTGATGATGTCGGCGTTGAGCGTCGTCGTGCTGCCTGGACCGGTCAGCGTGAGGCTCGCGTCAGCTTGCGTGCCGGTCAGTCCCGCTCCGTTGACGGCGATCGTGCCTCCGGCGTTCGGCGTGCGAATGGTCGTTGCGTCAGAGAAGCTCGCCCCGTCGATCGTGATCGCGCCGCTGCCGTCTGCTCGTCCAATGAAGATCTGAGAAAAACCGTCGTTGAGTTGGCCGAGTTCAGTCGCGGTCAGGCTGTAATCGCCGCTACCGGCTCCGAGTCCGATGCTGCGATTGGTTGTTGTCGTTTGCAGAGTGAGCTGACCGCCGCTGCTGAGCGTGTCACCTAAGTCGATGCTGTCCGAAGCCAGTGTGAGATTTCCGCTGGTGGAAGAAATGTTACCGCCGGCGGTTGTCGCGATTTCGTTCGTGCCGGCGTCGAGATTGATCGCTCCGCTGCCGTTGGCGCTGACGGTGTTGCTGAGCGTGATCTTCGCGTTGTCTGTGGTGAGACTGATTGCTCCGTTGCCGCCGGTCGTCTCGATCTTGTTGCCGGTCGTGATCGCTCCGCCGGTCGTGATGTTGATGGAGCCGTTTGAATTCGAGACGCCGATCGTTCCGTCACCGAGTTGCAGCGCGGTTGCTTCGGCGATGTAGGCATCTCCGGCTGCCGTCATCCGCAACGTGCCGACGTCGGTATTGAGCGCGGCGTTGCCCGCGCCGCCGAGAGTGGTGCCGCTGAGTGTGAGGGTGCTCGTGCTATTGGTCGCTCCGAGCCTCGCGGTGTTGTTGACTTCGGTGATCGAGCCGCCGGTTGCGGTCAGCGAGATATCGCCGTTGCCGGTCGATTCGATGATGTGAATGACGATGCCATTCGCGGCGGCGCTGAGCGTGATCGAACCGGTGTCGGTCGAAAGCGTTGAGTTCGCGCCTTGCGTGATGGCATCGGTGCCCGTGAGCGCGATCGTGCCCGCTCCGCCCGTCGTGACGTTGCCGTTGAGCGCCAATGAGTTCGTTCCGGTTGTGTCGATGCTGATCGAACCGGTTGTAGAGGAGATCGTATTGCCGCTTGCGAGACTGAAGCCTGCAGCCGAGTTGAGATCGACGTTGCCGCCGCCGTGCGCGGTGATGTCGTTCGTTAGCGTGATGCCGGCTGAGCTGCCCGAAGTCAGCGTGATCGAGCCGTTGCCGCCGGTTGTTGTGATGCTGTTGCCGGTCGAGATCGCGCCGCCGGTTGTGATCGTGATTGAGCCGTTCGAGTTCGTAACTCCGCTCGTCGTATCACCGAGTTGAAGCGCAGTGGCTTCGCTGATGAAGGCGTCGCCTGCAGCTGTCAGTCGCAAGACGCTGACGTCGGTGTTGATCGCTCCGGTTGCCGCACTGCCGATCGTTGTGGAGGCCGCGAGGATCAGAGTGCTCGTGCTGCCGGTTGCTCCGAGTTGCGCGGTGTCGTCCGCTTCGTCGATCGAACCGCCGGTCGCAGTCAGCGTGATGTCGGCGTTGCCCGTTGATTCGATGACGTCGACGGTGATGCTCTTACCCGCGTTGAGGACGATGACTCCGTTTGCCGTGCGGATCTTTGAAGTCGCGTCTTGCGTGATCGCATCGGTGCCGGTGAGCGTGATCGTGCCGCTGCCGGTCGTAGTGATGTCGCCGTTGAGAGACATCGCATTCGCGCCCGTCGTGTCGATCGTGATGTCGCCGCCGGTTGAAGAAATGCTCTTGCCGTCTGCGAGCGAGAAGCTCTTACCCGAGTTGAGATCAATCGCGCCGTTGCCGACCGAGATGCTCTCGCTGATCGTCAACGAGCCGCCCGCTTGCGTTGTGAGCGTGACGCTGAAGTTGGTCGTCGTAACTCCCGTAGTGCTGCCGACGGTGCCGACCGTGAGATCACTCGCGTCGGTGTAGCTCAAACTACCTGTAAGACTTGCGGCAAGCGTGCTGACGTCATTTGTCGTTTGAGTCAGCGAGAACGCTCCGCTGCCGCCGATCAGTTCGAGTTGTGAAGCGGTGATCGATCCCGCTGTTTGAGTCGCTCCGCCGCCGTTGCCGGAGTCGGCATTGGAAGTAAGGGAGACTCGATCGACCGCGCTGATGTCTCCGGCGAGCGAGATGCCGCCGTTTGTCGCACCGCTTGTCAGAGCGATGTCGCTGCCGGCATTCGTGACGGTGAGACTTCCGGTTGCAGCGATGATGATCGAGCCGCTGCCGTCTTGTCCGGCCTTCAACGTGATGAGGTCGTCGGCGCTGATCGCGGCAGAGACGGTGATGTCGTCGTCGGCTTCGAGCGTGACGGTTGTCGGATCGATGACGGCGTCGATCGTGATGCTGTCAGCCGCGTCGAGCAGGATCGTGCCCGTGCCGGTGAGTTCGGCATTGATGTCGATCGAACCGGTCGTCGTGCCCGCCGTCAACTTCGAGTTGCCGGTGACACTGACTTTGGCATCGAGCGTGATTTTGGAAGTGCTGGCGAGAGTGAGACCCGCTCCGGCAGTGCTCGTGTTGGCGACCGTCGACGAAGAATCTTCGCTGATGCTGACCGCTCCGGTGCTCGTGAAGGCGAGCGAACCGGCGTTGAACGTGCCGTCGCCGAGCGAGATCGCAGAGCCTTTGAACGTCGCGAGATTCGTGATGTCGATACTCGTGACGCCGGTGTCGCTGATCGCGGCGGTTGAAGTGAGGTCGAGACTGTCCGCCGTGAGTGTGCCGGTGAGATCGGTCTGCGAGTCTTCGCTGATCGAGACCGCTCCCGAAGCCGTGAAGGTCAAGCTGTCGAAGTTCGTATCGTTTCCGGCATCGTCACCGAGCGTGATGCTCGAACCACTGAAGCTCGCATTGCCCGAGATCGAGAGATCGCCGTCGGTGCCGTCGGTGATGCTCTGATTGGTGGCGCTCGCAACGAGGCTTGCGGCAGTGATCGAGCCGTCGAGTTCGAGTGCTGCCGCGCTGTTCGTGAGCGTTGCTGAGGTCGAAGCGCTGATCGTGCCGGTCGTCAATTTGCCGCCGCCGGTTTGATCGAAGCGAACCGAATCGCTGCCCGTCACGAGGCTTGAAAGAGCGACGTCGGAAGCGAGCGCGTTGTCGATGTCGATCTTGCCGTTTGCCGTATCGGCGCTGATCGTCGCTGCAGCGAGCGCGAGCGTTGTCGTGCTACCGATGCCGCTCGATGCGTCGAGATCAATGGTCGCTGCCGTCACAGTTCCGGCACCGTTGATGGCACCCTTGCTGTTGATGCTGACTTTGTTGCCGGTCGCCGTCGTTGTGCCCGTGAGAACGATGTCTCCTGATGTCGTCGTCGTGAGCGTGACGTCGTGATTGCCGTCGGCGGTGACTTCGGTGCCGACCGTCAATTGACCGGCGATGACTTCGAGATCGATCGCTCCGTCAGTCGTCTTTGCTGAGGTGAACGAGGCGCTGCCGCCGCCCGTCGCGTCGTGATCGACGATGATGGAACCGGTGCCCGTTGTGAGGCTCGTGTAAGTCGCTGCGGGGGTCGTCGCGTTGTCGATGTTGATGTCACCATTCGTGCTGTCGGCACTGACGGTCGTCGCCGCGAGTTCGAGCGCAGTCGCTGCGCCGATGCCCGTTGTGGCATCAAGATCAACGCTCGCAGCGGTGATCAGTCCGCTGCCGTCGATTGCTCCGGTGACGTTCGCCGAGAACGTGCCGCTGCCGATCGATGTTGCGGCGGTCAGCGTCAAATCGCCGCCGGTCTGCAGGCTGACGCTCGCGTTGGTCGTCGTGAGACCGGACGTGCTGCCGACGGTGCCGATCGTGAGATCGTCGGCGTCTCGAAAGCTGATCGTGTTCGAAGTGTTGGCCGCGAGCGTTGTGACGTCGTTGTCGGCGTCGGTGAGCGTGACGGTTCCGCTGCCGAGTAACTCAAGGCCGCTTGCTGTGATGTTGTCGCCGGAGTTCTGTGTGAGAGCACCGCCGACGTTGAGCGTGAGATCGCCAGTTCCGAGCGCGATGTCGTCGTCGATCGTCAGCACGCTGCCGGTGCGGAGCGAGACGCCTTTGTTCGTCGTCGTGATGCCCGTTGAGCCGCCGACGGTGCCGATCGTGAGATCGTCGGTGTCACGGAACTCGATCGTGTTTGAGGAGTTGGCCGCGAGCGTATCGACGTCGTTGCCGCTGTTGCTGAGGGTGTAAGTTCCGCTACCGAGCAGTTCGAGACTGCTGGCGCTGATCGACGATGAGGCGACTTGCGTGACGGCTCCGGCAGCTTGCAGCGTGAGCGTGTTGGTGACCGAGAGGTTGTCGAGCGAGAGCGCATTGGTGTCGCGCAACGATGCGGTTCCGGCAGAGACGATCGTGACCGATCCCTGAAAATCATTGCCCGCTTCGTTCAGCGTAATGGTGCCGCTCGTCCCGGATGTAAGACTTGTTGCACCGGTCACAGTCAGTGAGTTACCGGCAGTCTGCGTGATGCTTTCGGCGGTGATGCTCGCTGAGGCAAAGGTTTGCGAGCCAGTCAAAGTGAAGCTGTCGCTGCCGTCGCCGCCGGAGATCGTCAGCGCGTTCGTCGTGCTGTTGCCGAAGTCCGCGAGCGAGATCGAATCTGCGCCCGTGCCGCCGTTGACCGTGACGCCGCCCGTCGGAGCGAAGTTGTCGGCGAGATCCGTAAAGGTCAGCGACGTTGAAGCGTCGTTGCCGAGATTCACGGTAAGGCTCGACGCGGGGCTTGCGAACGTCGTCGTCACGAAGCCGTCGCCTGCAACTTGAGTGGTCGTTGCATCAAGGCGGGTGAAGACGATGTTGTCGGCTCCGTCTCCGAAGTCGATGACGAGATCGTCGGTGCCGGTCAGTGTGATCGTGTTGTTGCCGATGCCGTCGAAGTCGATGACGAGCGCGCCGCTGTCGATATTGAGCGAGCCTTTGTCGGCATCGGTGTCGTCGAAGCTCAGCGTGACATCGCTGCCGCCGGCCTTGCCGACGAAGGCGATCTTGTCAGCGCTGTCTCCGCCCGCGTTGAAGGTGATCGTGCCGAGATTCGCGAGCGCCGGATTCGCCGTGAGATCGACCGTCAGTGTGTCGTTCTGACCGGTCACTCCAGTGATCGTGATGTCGTTCGTGCCATCGAGCGGGCGCGAGTCGATGACGTTTCCGTCTTGCAGGATCTGCAACGTGTCGCCGGTGATCTTCGTCGTGATCGCATTCGCGTTGCCGTCATCCGTCAGCGAAACCGATGCGGTCGCTTGATCAACGATGATCGCGACATCGTTGCCGTCGCCTCCGAAGTACGTGATGCGCGCCGTCTTGCCGGAGTTTGCGAAGTCATTCGAAATGACATCGCCGTCAGCAAGACCGTTGAACGTGCCAGTGATGGCGTCGGCTGAGCCGTCGTTGTTGATGATGACGAAGCGGTCTCCGGCAGTGACCGTAAAGGTGCTCGTCGTAAGGTTGAGCGTTGCTCCGCCGAGATTGACCGTGCCGGTGACGTTCAACTGGTCGTACTGAGTGCCGACAGTCGTTCCGGTGATCTCGACGTTAAAGTTCGAGCCACTCGCAAACGTGACCGAGCCGGAATTGAGAATGCCGGGACTCATCCCCGGCGCGACCGATCCGCCGCTCGCAACGGAGACCGTGCCGCTCACCGTCCCACTACCGCCGAGAGTGCCAGTGTCGTTGACCGTGACCGCATTGCCGCTCGCGAGCGAACCCGTGACAACGAGTGTGCCGCCATTGATGGTCGTCGTCCCGGTGTAGGTGTTGTTACCTGTTAGTGTCGTCGTGCCGGAAGTGCTTTGAGTCAGTCCGTTTGTGCTGTCGAGGGTCGCGCTGACGGAACCGCTTTGAGTTTGAATCGTGTTCGTGCTCGTGAGCACGCCGGTTGAACTCGTGACGCTGCCGCCCGCGACGAAGAGTTGCGCGACGGTGTCGTTGTTCGAGCCGAGCGCGTATGTCGCGCCCGGGCCGACGCGCAGCTTGCTGGCATCAGCAGTTTCGCCGGTCGCTGTAACATTGAATGCACCGGCTGCGAGATTGATCATGCCGGCCCCCGCATTGAGATCGCTGCTCGCGATGTCGATTGCCGAGCCGGTGTTCGTGAGGAACTGATCGGCGCCGGTTGTGCTCGTTGAGAGAGTGCCGGTTGTCAGATTCAATCGCACTGAGTTGCTCAGCGAGCCGATGCCGCCCGCTCCCG
>CAZNMS010000116.1:0-20848 GCA_964573505.1 uncultured Planctomycetaceae bacterium
CCTAACGGGCGCGGCTCTGCGACCCAATGCGAGACCGAAATGAACCTCGCCCGAAAGGCGACTATCGGCCGGAGCCTTAATTCAGTTCGCGCGGAGACTAAGGGTTCGAGCTAGCGAGTGCCTCGACACCAACTGAGAAGCTGATGGAAGAATCGGGCATAGGCCGCTCCGACTTCGATCGCGTCAGCTCCGGCAGCTTGCCCCGTCACTCTGCGCGGTCCCGGTCCCCAGTCGACCATTGGCCCGATCCAATGCGGCGCCACATCCGATGCAAAGGCCGCCGTGCGGCCCGCTCCATGCTGACTCGTGATCAACAGCGGAAACGAGTCCGTGAACTCGGTGATGAATCGCTCTCTCTCGCGCTGCACGCGCAATCGAGTGAGATTCAGCAACGTCGTCGCTCCGGCTTTCGGAACGATCTGATTGAAGCCGCCGACAACTGGCGGACGTTCGCGCCACGGTAAGCCCGCGACGATCGGATGCTCGTCTGCAGTTGTTGTTACATAGAACGCTTCATCGGAATTGATGCGGTCGTCAGTCGTGCTGATCTCGACCGGCAAAGCAGCGGCGAGCGGACTTTGATCCCAATCACCGCCGAGCCCATGAAACGACTCCCATCCGCCAATCATGAGCAAGCCTGCTCCGGCAGTGATGCGGTCGACGATGCTGCTCGCCAATTCCTTTGAGAGTCGGGCACTGGGATAGTCGCTGAAGACGAACAAATCGTGCTCGCGCTCAAGCATGTTGGCGCTAAGTGCTTCATCGCTCGGCACATAGTCGAAGTCCCATTGCCAACTTGTCATCAGCCCGGCGAGATAGCACGCCGCTCCTTTGAGCGCAGTGTCGCCGCAATACAAAACGCGTTGAGGCATCGTCACTTCCTGAGTGAGTTCATCTTTGTCTGAGCGGTCATGCAATCCGCATGACCGACGGGCACCGCGAGCTTTTAGCTTGCTCGCCGACTTCTCCGAAGTCTCTGCCTTCGATTGACGTTGCCGAAGTCGCACTCAAGCTCCGCCCCGCTTTTGAGCCTTTGAAGTGTGAATCGCGCGAATCAACAGAGGGAAACTCATGACCTTTCAATCGTTAGTCCGATGTGACCGACCGCATTCAAGACGCGATGCGGAGCTTGCCGCCGACACGTTCGCGAGTGCGTCTCGGGGACGAGCACGCTGCGTGCTCCAATGGTTGTTGTTGGCAGTGGTGCTAGTTGGCACCGGGGCCGCTCAGGCTCAAGGCACGAAGGCGGACTACGAACGGTCGGAGAAGCTGCGAGAGCGAACGAGCAACAAAGTGTTTCGGCGCTGGGTCGCTCCTCAGTGGTTCTCGAATGGCGATCGCTTTTGGTATCGAGTGCAGACGGGACTGAGCAGCTTTGAGTTTGTGCTCGTCGACGCCGTTGCCGGTTCGCGAACAGCAGCCTTCGATCATGCGGCTCTCGCAAAGGCTCTCGGCGAACGAGCGAACGCAACGATTGATGCGAGCAAGTTGCCGTTCGATGCCATTCGCATCAGCGACGATCTCACGACCGTCGACTTCAATCACGGCGGCAAGACGCTGCGGTTTGAGAAAGCGACTGGCACGCTCGCGGAAACAACTGAGAAGGTTGAAGCGGCAAAGTCCGAGCAACCGGAGCGTCGCCCGAGTCGGCGCGGATCGCGCGAGAACGGCGACTACAACGTGCGCGATGCTCGATCGCCGGACGGCAAGTGGGTCGCGTTCGTCAAAGGTGATCGCGTTTGCGTGCGGCCAATCAATGGCGGTGAGCCGATCGAACTGACAACCGACGCATCCGAAGACGACTCCTACAACGGCACTCCGTTCTATTGGTCGCCGGATTCGCGACGACTCGTCGCACTGCGAACGAAACGCGGCGAGAAGCATGTCGTGCACTTCGTTGAGTCGTCGCCGAAGGAGCAACTGCAACCGAAATTACACTCGTTCGACTACCTCAAACCCGGCGACCGAATCCCGGAACCGAAGCCGCATCTGTTCGACATCGAAGGCCGCTGCGAAGTCAAAGTGAGCGACGAACTCTTCCCCACTCCATGGCTCGATCATCCCGAGATTGAATGGTCGCCGGACTCGCGTCGCTTCTTCTTCACCTACAACCAGCGCGGGCATCAAGTGCTGCGCGTGATCGCCGTCAATGCTCAGACCGGCGCGGCAAAGGCGATCGTCAATGACGAGTCAAAGACTTTCATCGACTACGCCGGCAAGCAGTACCTGCATCTACTCCCGGAGACCGGCGAGTTGATTTGGATGTCGGAACGCAGCGGATGGAATCATCTCTACCTCATTGATTCGCAGACCGGCGAAGTGAAGAACGCGATGACGTCGGGCGAGTGGGTCGTGCGGCAAGTCGATCGCGTCGATGTCGAGGCGCGGCAAATTTGGTTTCGCGCCGGCGGCCTCTTTCCCGAGCAAGACCCGTACTACATCCACTTCTGCCGCGTGAACTTTGACGGCACGGGCTTCACGAAGCTGACGTCGGGCGACGGGACTTACGGGGCTCAGTTCTCACCGGATCGCCGCTTCATGATCGGGATCTACTCGCGAGTCGATCTGCCGAACGTCAGCGAGTTGCGACGTTGCTCGGACGGAGCATTGATCTGCGAACTCGAACACGCGGATTGGAGTGAGCTGCTCAAGACCGGATGGCAGGCGCCGGAGCGGTTCGTTGCGAAAGGCCGCGATGCGAAGACCGACATCTACGGAGTCATTGTTCGACCGACGAACTTCGATCCCGCGAAGTCCTATCCCGTCATCGAGCACATCTATGCGGGCCCGCATTCTGCGTATGTCCCGAAAGCATTCATCGACAGCAGCACGATGCACGCCATTGCCGAACTCGGTTTCATCGTCGTGCAGATTGACGGAATGGGAACGTCCCATCGTTCGAAGGCGTTTCACGATGTTGCCGCGAAGAACATTGGAGACTCGGGCTTCCCCGATCGCATTTTGTGGATGAAGGCGGCGGCGCGTAAGTATTCCTACATGGATCTCAATCGAGTGGGCATCTACGGCGGCTCGGCGGGCGGGCAAAGTTCAACGCGGGCTCTGCTCGCATTCGGTGACTTCTACAAAGTCGCCGTCAGCGATTGCGGCTGTCACGACAATCGCATGGACAAAATTTGGTGGAACGAACTTTGGATGGGATGGCCGATCGGCAAGCACTACGAGGAGCAATCGAACGTTACTCAGGCGCATCGTCTGCAAGGCAAGTTGCTGCTGATCGTCGGCGAGATGGACCGCAACGTTGACCCGACTTCGACGATGCAAGTCGTCAACGCCTTGATCAAAGCCGACAAAGACTTCGACTTATTGGTCGTTCCCGGCGGAGGGCACGGCATCGCGGAATCGCCCTATGGTCAACGACGAAGAAAGGACTTCTTCGTGCGTCACTTGCTCGGCGTTGAACCGCGTCGGGAGTAGCCGCGCATCTTTGGTAGCCGAAGTCGTGAGACTTCGGACGCAGTCACTGCGGCCCCGAAATCTGACGATTTCGGCTACGTCTTGATTGAGCACGCAGCGCATTAAGGCTTCTTCCGATGCTCTTTGAAGAACTTCACGATCAGTTCGGGAGCCTCTGCCGGATAGCCGTGCGCTCCCGGATGAATCAGCGTCACGACGGGGTTGCCGCTCTTCGACGGATAGAGGGTGCAATTTTTCCCCCACTCAGTGCCGTCACCGCATTCGTTGAGCGCCTTGAGGCGAGTCATCATAAGTTGCTGCCACTCGTACTTGACGAGCTTGTCTTGCTCGCCAGCAATGTGCATGACGGGCTTCGGCTTGAGTGCCTTCATGCCGCGATGCCCGGCAGCGGCAGAGGGGGCAACTGCTGCAAAGACTGCCGGCCGCTCGGCCCACAAGAGGTACGTGAAGCCGCCGCCGTTTGAATGTCCGGTCGAGTAGATCCGCCGCTCGTCGACTTTGTGCTTCTCTTTCAGCGTTGCGAGTACGTCATCGAAGAACTTGAGATCGCGATCACCTTGCTCGCCTTGAGCGGGTTGCCATCCGGGCTTCTTGCCTTCGGGATCCGTGAGCTTGCCCGGCGTATTGAGGCCCTGCATGTAGACGACAATCGCTTCGGGCCAAACTTCATGCAGTCGAAAGCTGCGTGCCGCGTTCTGCATGCTGCCGCCGTGACCGTGAAAGCCAAACACAAGCGGCGCGGGTTCGTTGGTCTTCGACGGAGCAAGAAAGACATCGGCCTCGCGTTTGACTCCGTCGATCGTCCATTCCATTCGCTCAGCAGTTCGCGGCTCGGCAGCGCTTGCGCCCGCGATCAACAGCAACAGCGCCAACAGACTTTGCCAGCAACGTGACATTTTTGTTACTCCTCAATGGGCGGCGCGCGAACTGACCGGCGATAGGACTTATGGGACGAGTAAGACCGATAGGAATCGTTGCGGGCGATTCGGTCTTTGAGGCTGACTGGTCGAAGCGCTCTTCGCGAGCGTCGCTACTTCGTGAGCCGCGCGTGTCCCAATACCAAATGGTCGCCTTGATCGTCTTGATTGCTGCCGTAGTCGACGAGGATCTCAAGTACGAACTTGCCGCTCACATCGAGATCAATCGGTTGAGCCGGCTTGCCGGGAGCGACGTCGGCTTCGAGCACCTTTGCTCCGTCGAGACTCATCTCGACATGCACGTCTCCGTTGAAGCCTTTTTGGATCCCCATCCATGACTTGAAGCGCGCGTAGTCGCCTTCGAGCCGATAACGCAGGCTCGTCTTCGAGCGAATGCAGACGCCGCGATGAAAGGACGAGTCACCCAAAATCAGCGGGCCGCCATAGATGTCTTTGTCGTTGTTGTATTCACGCCACTTGTCGATGAAGACGTCTTCGTGCTTGATGTCGCGCGGCTTGAGATCCGACAGCCATATCTTCGCGCGGCTGAGATCAATCCGCTGCACGGCTTCGAGTGGAACTTTTACTTCATCTCCGGCAGCAAGCTTGATCGTGATCTGCCCGGAGTCGCTCGTGACTTGCTGAGCGGCGAGTTTGTCTCCGCTCGTCAGTTCAACAATTCCCGGAGCGGTCTTCTTCGCGGCATTGCGCTGAAACAGGATGACTCCGAAAACCTTCTCGCGCTTGAGCGTTACTGGGTCACCATCAAGCAGCACGACAACGTCGGTCGCAGTGACTTTCGAAATCACTCCCTCAACAAAGTCGAGCACGTCGTTCTTCTTCACGACGAGCAAGTCCTGCTTGCGCTCCTTCGTGATGAGATCGCGCCATGCTTGCTCCAATGCTCCTGCGGGAGAGAAGCGAATGCTCGAAACCGATGTCCTCGCGAACTTCCGCGTGCCGAGTCCGGCGTTCTCTGCCGTCAACGAGTTGCCCTCTAAGGCCACTTGATTCGAGAGCAGCACGCTGCCGTCTAACAGCGCGACTTCCGGCCCGGTCGACTTCGCCGGCTTCGTCCCCGACACCACTTCGACATTCAGGACTTCGTCGACGGGCAGCAGTTCGTCTTTCCCGTCACGACGGATCTTCCATTGATTGGCATCAGCCGAGACCAGTTCGCCGCGTACTCGCTTGAGTGACAACGTCCCGACATCAACCGTCGGAGCATCTGCGAAACCCACAAGCAACAGCGCCAGCAATGCGTTCATAAGAGACTGCATCCTGAAAGCGGCAAGCAGCCGCATTAGAAGATTCAAGAGGACGAAGAGGGCCAGTAGGACGGATAGGAAATAGACCCATTGGTCGCATCCGTCGCGTTCGTCCCATCGACAACGGCAATTACGCGGCCTTCCACTCAAACACCGCAATGCGGTTGTGCCCGACGGCGTAGAGCGTATCCGCCGCTTCATTCATCACCGACTGGTGAATGTGCATCGGAGCTTTGTCCTGATGGATGACCTGCCCGTTGTCGGTCTTCACGAACGAAACGAAGCCGGCATTGTCCCCGCCTGAGCCGACGATCCATTTGCCTTCTGGATCGAACGCAAGGTGCTCGACAAGCCCTTTCACTTTGTCAGCAAGTTCGAAGACCTTCTTACTCGTTTGCCATTCGAACGCTTCGAATCGCGACGGCCCATCAAGATGGTCGATGTTGCCGATGTGACCGATGCCTCCGGCGACGAGCAACTTGCCATCGGGCGAGAACGCCAATGACCGAATGCCGCCGATCGAATGGCGGCGTTGCTTCGGATCCCATGTGTAGAGGCCGGGGGCTTCGAGTTCGCCGATCTTCTTGCCGCTCACAACATCCCAAAGAGCGATGTGCCCGATCTTGTCTCCGGTCGCGAGTACCTTTCCGTCGGGAGAGAACGCCGCCGCAAACAACATCGACGGAAAATCGTTCGGCGTCATTGGCTTATGGTCCGCGAGGGTATGCACCAACTCGCCCGTCTGAGCGTTCCAAACTTTGCCGAGCATGTCATCCGCGACACTCACGACGAGCTTGCCATCAGGACTCGCCACAACTCGCCGCACCCACAAAGCATGCGCATCAACCGATCGCACTCGTTCCTTTGTCTCAGCGTTCCACCATATGAGCTTGCCGTCGTAGCTCCCCGAGACAATGCCGCCTTCCGAGAGTGTAACTCCCGTGACATAGCTCTGATGGCCCTCGCCAATGAACGCCTTCGGCTCCGGCTTCTCGGCAGCGCAATCAACTTCGTAGAGCTTGAAGTCCGAACTGCCATAGATGACCCGCGCCGTATTGGGCATCCGGGTCACGCACAGCGCGATGCCGGGTATGCCGAAGTTCTTCGTCATCTTGAGTTTTGTGGGATCTGAGTTCGCCATCGTCATTCTCTCGTTCTCTCAGGTGAGTCCTGATTGGCTCGGGGCATACAACGAGCCGCAACTTTGTTGTCGAACAACTCTCATTCGCCGAGCATGAGTTCGTTCAACGTCACGGCACTCAACGCGATGTCGGTCAGTTCGTCGAGTCGCTCTGTTGAGTCGATTTTGTTGAGCGACTGAAGAACGGATTCAGGCAGCGGTCCGAACTTCTGTGTGAGGATGCGTTTGAGCGATCGTCGTAGTCCGTCGAGCTGACCACTTAACTTACCGCGTTGCTCACCGCGTTTTTCCGCACGTTCTTCACGAGTCATCTGCATGACAACATCCTCGTACTTTACCGCGCTGCATCATTCGCCGAGCATGAGTTCGTTCAACGTCACGGCACTCAACGCGATGTCGGTCAGTTCGTCGAGTCGCTCTGTTGAGTCGATTTTGTTGAGCGACTGAAGAACGGATTCAGGCAGCGGTCCGAACTTCTGTGTGAGGATGCGTTTGAGCGATCGTCGTAGTCCGTCGAGCTGACCACTTAACTTACCGCGTTGCTCACCGCGTTGCTCACCACGCAACTCACCGCGCAACTCACCGCGTTTTTCCGCACGTTCTTCACGAGTCATCTGCATGACAACCTCCTCATACTTTGCTTCAGCATGAACCAGTTCATTGAACTCTGCTTGCTCGGGTTCATCGAGCGTCATGTAGGTATCAACGTAATCCAGCAGCATGTTGCGGCGAGCGTCATTGGGTTCGACGCCGAGAATCAACCTCAAGAAGTCCGCCTTCAATCTGACTCGCTGACGCTCGTCGTAAGCCATCTTGGCCATGAGCGCGTAAGCAAGCGGATTGTTCGACTTCAGAAACTGCTTGTAGTCCAGTTGCTTCAGCTTGATCAGATGGAAGTCGAACCGCACTCCAGATTGCGGCGACATCCGCGATTCGAAGAAGCTCGGCATCGGCTCCTTCCAAACAGCGTCGTCCGTGAAGAGCGCGACCGAGATCACGTTCGTTCGATAGCGCAAATAGATTTGGCAGAAGTAAGAAAAGTTACGCTCTGGGAAATCGGGTTCGTTGTGAGTCGACTCGAACTCGAAATGCACGAGTACCACTTTCTCACCGCCGGCCTTCAAACGCACTTTGATCAGCAGATCGAGCCGTCGACGCTTGCCGCGCTTCGAATCGGTGAAGAACTCCTCACGCAGAAACTCGATGTGTGAGAAGTCGATCTGCTCGGCCTCGATCGGACAGAACAGCTGCATGAATTCACGGAAGAAGACTTCGATGAGCTGCTTATGAATCTGATCGTGATCAATCGGCATGACCTCGGCCCTTAAGGGATCTTCTACGCCAAAACTTCCTTGATCGGCTTAGCTCCGAAGTCCGATAGCGGCACGGGTCGAGCACCGAGGTGATACTCCTTCAAATGGTCGATGCCGACTGCTTGCAGGATCGTTGCAAAGAGATCGCCGGAACTCGCTTCGCCCTCTGCGACCGTATGGCCATCGGGATCGGTCTTGCCGTAAGCAACGCCGCCTTTGACGCCGACGCCCGAGAGGCTCGTGCTCCATGCACTCGCAAAGTGATCGCGACCTAAGCTCGCATTGATGTTCGGAGTCCGACCGAACTCACCGAGCGTGATGACCAATGTGTGCTCTAAGAGGCCGCGCTCTTTGAGGTCATCCAGAAAGACCGACATCGCATGATCGAGGTCCGCACAAAGCTCGCGATGCGTTTCGAAGTTCTGCCCGTGACTGTCCCACCATGCGCGAGCCACTTTCACAAACGGCGTGCCTGCTTCGATGAGACGTCGAGCGATCAAGCATTGCTGAGCGAATTGAGTCGGCCCGTACTTCGCTCGCACAGACTCCGGTTCTTGCTCGATATCGAACAGCTTCTCGCTCGCCATGATTCCGCGCACGCGCTGATAAGCCTGCGTGTGACTGTTGAGAGTGTCGTTGCGGCGAGCTTGCGTGAATTGCTTGCTGAGGAGTTCTCGCAACGCGAGTCGATCTTGATGATCAGCATCCGAGATCGAATCGAGCCTGCGGATGTTCTCCGGCACCATGTTTTCCGAGAGGAACGTCGGAGCGTACCGAGCACCGAGGAAGCCCGACTGTCCCTTGCGCCGGCCTTCGGTCGACGTATACATCGAGACGTAGTCCGGCACTTTGCTGTCGGCTCGACCTAACTCGCGAGCCATGATCGCGCCCAAATCGGGATAGTCGATGCCGGGGTCTTTGCGACGACCGGTCTCCATCAAGAGCGCCCCGCTGCCATGATCGGCGTTCTTCGTATTGAGCGAGCGAATGATCGCAGTCGTCTGCATGCGTTGAGCCATCTTCGGCATCAACTCGCTGATCTGCACTCCGCTGACAGAGGTCTGAATCGCGCGAAATGGGCCACCTGTCGGGCGTCCAGGTTTTGGATCCCACGTTTCGAACTGCGAACTACCTCCGGCTAGCCACAGAAGCACAACCCGCTTGTCGCCCTTTTTGACCGCTTCCGCGAGCGCGGGATTCTTCAACATGTCGAGCTGAGTCATGTCTGCCGCGAACGTCCCTGCGACTCCGGCTGCTGCAGTTCCGAGGAAACTGCGGCGGCTAACTCCATGATCCGACGAACCACAAAAGTAACTTCCGGGAGTGTGAGGCATGCAAAGGCTCCTCAAAAAAGGCGGGAGAGGGACGAGGAAGGCGGGCGGGGGGAAAGGGCCGCTGACAATTGGCACCATCGAGTCATCGACCGATCGCAGCGAGGGTATTCTGCCAACGCACAAACTCAAAGCTATGTGTGTTTCAGTCATTACTGACAAAGAAAGGCTGCAATTCATGCCTGCTTGAGAGTTTGCTGGCCTCTGTCACAGTGAGTCGTGACGCACTCAACTTTCGCAGTCCAAAGGGCAACGCATGAAGATCACAGCGATGTGTTTTTTGTTACTCGGGGCAATGGCGACGCTCACAACTACGGCGCCGACGTTTGCGCAAGCACCGTTCGTCTTTCGCGACGTCGCGCCTGAGACCGGGCTGCTGAAGATCGTCGAAGGCGTGCAAGCTCATGCCGCCGGATGGGGCGATGTCGACGGCGACGGACAGCTTGATCTGTATCTCGGCACGTTTGCTCGCAAAGAGGGTATGGCCAATCTCTTAGCGCGTTATGTCGGCGGAAAGTTTGTGCTCGACGAGCAAGAGCATTTGCGGATTCGAGGCCGCTGCAATTCGGGGCTAATGGCGGATCTCGACAACGACGGCGATCTCGATCTGTATGTAACAAGTATGCCAGTCGCGAAAGATCCGAGCGTCTCGGCCAGCGTGCTGTTTCGAAATGACGGCGGCGGCAAGTTCTCGGATGTGTCCGCCGGCAACCCTCCGTGCGGAGACTTCGGAGCACGCAGCGCAGCAGTGCTCGACTTCGACGGAGATGGCTTGCTCGACTTGCTCGTCGGTGAAGATCCCTTCGGTGTCTATTCGAAGACGAAAAGCTCGCGGCTGTTTCGCAACTTAGGCGGGCTCAAGTTCGCGGACGTTTCGCGCGACGTCGGTCTGCCGGCTGATGTGCCCGGCTTAGGAGTCGCAGTCGGCGATCTGACGGGCGACGGATGGCCGGACTTCGTGCTCTCGGCGCGATTCGGCGGCAATCGCGTCTTCGTGAATGACGGGCACGGCAAGTTTGCTGAAGCCGTTGCGTGCCGAGAGGTCTTCGATTGGTCGATCAAAGTAAAGCCGACCTCGAACGACGACAGCAGCGCGGGCGTCTGTTTGGGAGACGTGAATCGAGACGGACGGCTCGATGTCGTTATTGGGCAGCATTACAAGCGGCCATGGCTGACGCCGACATCGCTGCGTCTCTATCTCAATCGCGGACTCAAAGACGGGCAGCCAGTTTTTGAGGATGTCACGGACGTCTGCGGATTACAGCCACTGCCGATGAAGGCGCCGCACGTCGAGATTCAAGACTTCGACAACGACGGATGGCCCGACATCTACACTTCGGTGTTGAAGTACGCAGAGAAGGACAAGCAGCCGCATCCCGTGATCTATCGGCAAGTCGGTCAAAAGGACGGCGTGCCGCAGTTCCGAGATCATGCGATGTCGGTCAACGACTTCCCGAATGCCGACGACAAAGCGGAGACTCGAACGGGACCATTCTGGGACAAAGTCGCTCGTGAAGGTCGCGTCATGTACTTCGCCCCCGGCCCGACAGCGGACTTCGATCAAGACGGGCGGCTCGACATCTTCTTGGGCAATTGGTGGGTCGAAGCGCCGTCAGTCCTCTTGAAGAACGAAACGCCGAGCGGACATTGGCTGCAGCTTCGTTCGTCCGGCATTGACGGAGATAACCGCAACGGCATCGGCACCGTCTTCCGCATCTATCCCGCCGGGAAGCTCGGAGAGAGTACGGCTCTGCTTGCTCATGCAGAGATCGCGACGGGATACGGCTACGTCTCGAATCAACCGACGATCGCGCACGTCGGATTGGGAGCAGTCGAGCAAGTCGACATCGAAGTCATCCGCCCGCACGGCAAAGGCAAGCTGGCTTTGAAATCCGTGAAGGCAGATCAACGCCTAACGCTGCCGTTGAAATGAGCTGTTGTAAGAATCATTCCAGTCAGTGAGCAGCTCGCGCATTGGCTAGCTCAGCAAGCTCTTCGCAACGACGTCGCGTGCCTGATCGAAGAACGGCTGCCAAACAACCTCTGGAGTCCCGTCGCGCAGGCAGTTCCTTACGGAGAGCAGCGTGTTGCGGGCCATATGCGGGCAGCGGTTGCAAGCACATGTTTCTCCGGACGAAGTCATGATGCCCGGCACCGGAATGTATTTGTGCTGAGGAGCGCACTTCTCAAGCGGATGAATCATGTTGGCTTCGGTTGCGACGAGATACGTCCGCGCTTCCGTTGCTTGCATGACGTGCTTGCGCATCGCTTCGGTGCCGCCGATGAAGTCAGCGTGTTCGAGCACCGTGACGGGGCATTCGGGATGCGCCATCACGATGCTGCCGGGGTTATTGCGTTTGGCGCGGAGCAAGTCCTGAATGCTGAAGACCTCATGCACCATGCACGCGCCCGGCCACAAAATCATGGGGCGTCCGGTGACTTCCGCGAGGTAGCGACCGAGATGCTGATCGGGCACGAAGAGAATCTCTTTCTCGCGCGGGACTCGTTCGATGATTTCGCGCGCGTTGCCACTCGTGACGATCCAATCGCAGAGCGACTTCACGGCCGCAGTTGTGTTGATGTAAGCGACCGTCGCGATGTCTCGTCCTTCGGCGCGCAGTTCGCGCTGACGAGCGGCGAGTGCTTCCGGTTGACAGCTATCAGCGAGCGAACAACCCGCGAGCATGTCCGGCAGCAAGACGCGTTTTTGAGGACTCAGCATCTTCGCCGTCTCGGCCATGAAGTGGACCCCGGCGAAGAGGATCGTTGAGCTCGTAACCTTCGTCGCATCGCGTGCGAGTTTGAGACTATCTCCCGTGAAGTCGGCGACATCTTGAATCTCACCGTCGACATAGAAGTGAGCGAGAATCGTCGCGTCTTTCTCCTTCTTAAGGCGGTCGATCTCGTCCATCAGTTCGAGCGGATCTTCCTCGATCTGACTCTGTAATGAGACGAGGCCGGCAGACATGTTAAAGCTCCTGAAGAAGGGCAAGAGTGGATTCGAAGGCGAGCCGAAAGGTCCTTATTGGACCTTCGAAGCAACGTAGTCGAATCACTGAGGTCGGGCTACGATCGGCCCGACCGCTGACAAGGACGTTTCGCATCGAGACGACAGCGAAAGGCCGCCTAATTTCGATTCACACGCAAAGGCCCGCAGGCATGTCGCAGGACTTCGATTTCTCGCAGGACACAGAGTTCCGCAAGCTGCTCGATTGGCGGCTCGATGTTGATCTCACCGTCGCCGCGCTTGAGCTTGCTCGTGACTCGTATCCGACGCTCGATTTCTCCGTCACTCAAGACTGGATCAAAGCGCGAGCAGACGAAGTGCGATCGGTTGTCGCGAAGACCGACAGCGAGCGAGAAGCGCTTGCCATTGTCGCGAAGCACATCGCCGTCACGCACGGCATTGCGGGGAGCGACGCTGCTTATCGCACTTCAGAATCGAGCTTCCTCAACCGCATCATCGCCAACAAGACGGGCATTCCGATCGCGCTGAGCCTGCTGCACATCGCTGTCTGTCGAGAGCTCAGCATTGACCTGCAACCGGTCGGGGCTCCGCGTCATTTCTTGTCGCGGATTAGCACTCCGGATGGGCCGCTCTTCTTAGATGCCTTTGCGGGTGCACGAATTCTTACAGAGGCCGCAACGGTCGAATGGCTATTGGATCTCACAAAGCTGCCGCGCCGCGAGATCACGCGCAATCTGCAACCGGTTGCTCCGCGAGCGATCATCAGCCGCATGCTCAACAACTTGAAGGTGCTCTACGCCAGCGAAGAATCATGGGACGCTGTTTGGAAAGTGCAGAGTCGTCTCTCAGCACTGAATCCGTCGGACTACGCCGAGCGACGAGACCTCGCCATTTGCGCCGTGAAAGCTCAGCGCTGCGGAGCTGCGATTCGTCTGCTGAAATCGCTGCTCAAGACATGTCCCGAAGAAGACCGCAGCGTGCTTGAGAACCAGTTGAAGCTCGCCGAACGCGAACTCCCGAACTGGAACTAATTTCTTGGAGTGCTCCGGCTCGACGGAGCCCTCCGACTGAGTGGCAAGTTGCTCTCAACAAGAGAACGATCCGGTCGCCAGTAAAGACTCCGCAGGAACTCTCTTGAGACCTCTCGGACCGAGCGAATTGAAGACATCGTTCAGCCCGTGCCTGCGATCGAGCCGCCTCTTAGTGAGCCGCTCAAGCGACAAGAGTCGGAGGGCTCCGTCGAGCCGGAGCACTCCAAGTTGCGCGATCACTGTCGGCTTGCGAAGCTACTTGTCCTTATCTGCTTCGACGGCCTTTTCCTTTGCGGCGTCGGCGTCAATCGCGGCTCGCAAAACCTTTGCAGCGGCTGCGGTCGACTTCGAGGGACCGGTCAGCTTGAGGTAGTAGTAGGGCTTCTCTTTCGGCATCACGATGAACATCACGACGCGACCATCAGCAAGCGGCGTCGTGCGACGACGGAAGCTCGGGCCAACGTGAGTGCCGATGAGGTCCGTCACTTCGTAAGGACCGATCGCCGATTCGCCCAGTTTCGTTTCGGCCTTTGTATCGCCCTGAAACTCGCCGACCCAGCGCGACATATTTGCCTTCGAATCTCCGCCGGCGAACGACGACACAACGAGCGTCGTTTCTTCTTTCTCGCCCTCAACATTCGGAGCGACGAACTGTGCCAGTCGCAACTTGTTCTCGGGGGCCTGCGACTTCCATGACTCGGGCAGCTTCAGCTTGATGTCCTGAATGACGTGCTCCTTGAGCTTCACTTCGACCTTGTCTTTTGCGTCATCAGCTCGAATGAACGAGGGAGCCAATAGCGCGGCAACGCCGATGCTGAGAGCGGTCAGTCGAAAGTTCATGAGCGTCCTTCACGGTGAGGGCCAAGAAAATTGATCGGGTAATAGATATTGCATTTGCTGGTCGATCGGCATCTGCCGCCTCAGCCTTCGGGCAACTCATTGGAATCACCGTCGTCGGTGCCAATCGCGGTCTCAGCGTAGACGGCGTCATAGCCTTCGGCGTCGAGTTCATCGCCTTTAATGAGCTCACCGTCAGTTTCGAGCCCTGCATCAGGACGACCACTGCGGAACGTCGTATCGTCTTTCGCTCGCAGATAGAGCTTGATCGGGACTTCGCTGAAGGGCAGCTCCTTTTGCAGCACGCCCAATAGGTAGCGGCGCCAACCAACATCGAAGAGCGACGGATCGTTGACCTTCAGCACGATCGTCGGCGGTTGAATCGCCACTTGAGTTGCGAAGTAGACGCGCGGGGCTTTGTTCTGTCGGATCGGCGGCGGGTTATTGCGGATCGACTCTTGCACAATGCGATTGAGCGGCCCCGTCGAGACGCGCATATGCATCTGCTTGAAGATGTTCTGTGCGAGGTTCACCAGCTTGCGCGTATTCTTGTTGTCCTTCGCGGTGACGAAGGCGATCGGCGCGTGCCGCACGGAAGCGAACTCGTACATGAGGTACTGAGCCCACTTCTCCATTGTCATGCCCGCTTCTTCAGCCGCGTCCCACTTGTTGACCACAAAGATGCAGGGCTTGTAGTTCGCGAGGATTTCTTCGACGAGCTTCTTATCAACGCGCGAAATGGTGTCGACCGCGTTGAAGAACATCAGCACGACGTCCGCTCGTCGAATGCTGCGCTGAGCACGGACGAGTCCGTAGAACTCGACATCATTCGCGAGACTCTTCTTCTTCCGCACGCCCGGAGTGTCGATCGCAATGAGCGTCTTGCCGTCGACTTCGAATCGCACGTCGATGCAGTCGCGCGTTGTGCCCGCGACTTCGCTCACGATGACTCTCTCTTCCTCAGCGAGCGCATTGAGGAACGTGCTCTTACCGACGTTGCGACGTCCGACGATCGCCAACTTCAGCTCGGCATCCTTCGACATCGTCTCGCCGGTGACGTCTTCATCTTCTTCCGGCGGCGGCAAGTAGCTGACCATCTTGTCGATCAGCGCTTCTCGATTACGTCCCGTCGTCGTGCTCGTGAGGATCACATCATTAAAACCGAGCTTGAAGAACTCGGCGGTCTCGATGTCGATGTTCTCGGAGTCGGCTTTGTTGATGATCAAGAACTTCGGCTTATCAACATGCCGCACGATGTCGGCGACATGTATGTCGAGCGGAGTGACTCCGTTCTTCGCATCGACGACGAACGCAATGACTGACGCTTCGGTGATCCCCATTTCAATCTGCGCTTCGATCTGATCACTCAGATCGTCGCTATCGACGATGCCGATGCCGCCCGTATCGATGATCTCGAAATAACGGTCTCGCTCATTGAGCAAATAAAACATGCGATCGCGCGTCGTTCCGGCAAGCGTGTCGACGACAGCAATCATGCGTCGCGCCAGCCAATTGAAGAGCGAGCTTTTTCCAACATTCGGACGGCCAACAATGGCGACGCGCGGCAGAGACATAATGCGAACTCATTCAGACAAAGACTTCAGATTGCTGCGGCAATGAAAACTCTGACTTCCGCAGCACCAGCAAACGCATAAGACGCCTGAGACCAATGAAACGAGCAACTTCGCCGTGAAGTCATTCGTCCCATCGGTCCCATTCGTCTTATCACTCTGTAATTATAGTTTCAGCCAATTCTCAAGCAGTCCTTGCGAATGAGCAGAAACGTCGTTCGGCAAAACTCTCCGAACTACTTCTTTCGGCTAATCGCTTCGACGAGCGCCTTGCCCATATCGGCCGGCGACTTCGAAACAACAACGCCCGCAGCTTCGAGAGCCGCCATTTTCTCAGCAGCAGTGCCACTGCCGCCCGAGATGATCGCTCCGGCATGACCCATGCGCTTGCCCGGAGGTGCAGTCTGACCGGCAATGAATCCGGCGACGGGCTTCGTGACGTGCGCTTTGATGTATTCAGCAGCTTCAATTTCCGCGCTGCCGCCGATCTCGCCGATCATGAGGATCGACTCGGTGCCGGGGTCGTTCTCGAACATCTCAAGCAAGTCGATGAAGGTCGTGCCGATGATCGGGTCACCGCCGATACCGACAGCGGTCGATTGGCCGAGACCCAAATTGCCGAGCTGCCATGCGGCCTCGTAAGTCAACGTGCCGCTCTTGCTGATGAGCCCGACCGTGCCTTGCTTATGGATGTAACCCGGCATGATGCCGATCTTCGCAATGCCCGGAGTGATAATGCCCGGACAGTTCGGCCCAATGAGACGCGACTTCGTCTTCTTGAGGTAGCTCATGCAGCGGACCATATCGAGCGTCGGGATGCCTTCAGTGATCGCGACGATGAGTTCGATACCGGCATCGGCTGCTTCGAGGATCGCGTCGGCACATCCCGGAGGCGGCACGAACACGAGCGATGTATTGGCACCGGTCTCCGCAACGGCTTCAGCGACCGAGTTGAAGACGGGGAACCCATCGACCTCAGTGCCGCCTTTGCCGGGCGTCACGCCGCCCATCATCGGAGTGCCGTAAGCTCGGCACTGTTGAGAGTGGAAGAGCCCGGCCTTGCCGGTAATGCCCTGACAAATCACTCGGGTCTTTTCAGTGACCAGAATGCTCATAGGAGAAGTCCTTTGTTAGTAATTAGTATTTAGTTAGTCGTGGTTTCCGTAAATTCAACGACGTTGTGAGCGAGATGAGTGGGTTGTGTTTAGTAATTAGTAATTAGGATCTATTTGCTTGGACCTTTTTTTGCTTGCTTGGCTCCGATTGACTTCAAGTATGCATTTAATTGCGGTCCCAGATTGTCGATCAGCACCTTCAAGGAGTCGATTTGCTCTTGAGTCAGTAGCTTGCGACGAAAAGCGCGACGCAGCCAATGCCGACTCTCATACAGCGATCCTCTCGCAATTCGAACAAACCGTTTGTTGTCCTGAAAACTTCCGCGTCCATAGCCCTCGGCAATATTGGCCCCGACACTGTCCGCCGAACGAATAATCTGTCGGCCTACTGTATCACGAGCCAACGGACGCCAGCTTTCGACGATGTCCCAAATCGAGTCAGCCAATTCTTCCGACAGTTGATAAACGCGAAGTTTTTCAAAGGTATTGGCTGACATCGAAAAGGCCCCTTCTATTCCGAAGCAAGAAGCTGTCTCGCATTCATCTAATTACTAATTACTAACGACTAATTATTAAGCACCCAGTGTCCCCACAACCTTTTTGGCTGCATCCGTCAGATCCGTCGCCGCGATGATCGGACGCCCGCTCTCCGCGAGCATCTTTCGCGCGAGTTCGACGTTCGTGCCTTCCAGTCTTACGACGAGCGGTACGGTGAAGCCGACTTTTTCATAAGCCTCAAGCAGCGCGGTCACGATCGTGTCGCACTTCATGATGCCGCCGAAGATGTTGACGAGCACAGCCTTCACATTCTTATCCGCGAGGATGATGCGGAAGGCTTCGGTGACTTGATCAACGTTCGCGCCGCCGCCGACGTCGAGGAAGTTCGCGGGCTCGCCGCCGTGCAGCTTGATGAGGTCCATCGTGCTCATCGCGAGGCCCGCACCGTTCACGAGGCAACCGATGTTGCCTTCGAGCTTCACATAGCTGAGGCCGGTGTTCTGAGCGCGAATCTCGGACTCGTCTTCTTCGCTGAGGTCACGCAGTTCGAGCAGCGCCTTATGTCGGAACATCGCGTTGTCATCGAACGACACTTTGCCATCGAGCGCGACCAGTTGTCCTTCCGCCGTCACAACGAGCGGATTGACTTCGGTCATGCTGCAATCGTTATCGAGGAAGAACTTCACGAGCTTCGGCAAGAAGTCTTGAGCACTCTTCGTCGCGGCGGCATCAAGCCCGAGTTCATGAGCGAGCTTGCGAACTTGAAACGGCTGCAAGCCGTAACCCGCGTCGATCTTCTGAGTGAAGATCTTTTCCGGGGTATTATGAGCAACGACTTCGATTTCCATGCCGCCTTCGGACGACATGATCAAGACCGGTCCGCCGGCGGCGCGATCGACAACGACGCCGAGATACAGCTCGCGCGCGATGTTGAGACCTTGCTCGACGAGCAGCGTGTTGACTTGCTTGCCTTCTTCGCCGGTCTGAATGGTGACGAGCGTATTTCCGAGCATGCGCGCGGCATTGGCTTTCGCTTCGTCAGCAGACTTCACGAGCACAACTCCGCGTTGTTCCGGCTGTTCCTTGAAACGGCCCTTACCGCGGCCACCGGCATGAATTTGAGACTTCACGACGGCGATGCTTCCGCCCAACTTCGTGAAGGCTGCCGCGGCTTCATCGGGAGTCTTGCAGACGATGCCCTCAGGCACGGCCACTCCGGCGGCTTTGAAGAGCTGCTTGGCTTGATACTCATGAATCTTCATCGAACGGCACCTATTTCTTTTGTGAGAGAACGGCATCTCGTCAGCGATCTGCCGAAACGTGATCGAGCCCGGCGAGAGCGAATCGAACCGGGGCGAGCATCTTTCGTCGAAGTGACGACTACGTGCTTCTCATCTTCTGCTCACCGAGCTTCGTCGCGCGACAAAGACCGCTCAGCGAGGAACCATAGAGACAACGCCCGCGCCGCTTTCGAGGAGAAGAGCCGGTGAACTGCGAGAGTTCAAACCGAGTGAGCGACGCCGACTGAGGCGAGCGGCCACAGCGACAAAGTTGGTCGCCAAACGCGATTCGCTCGACCCGGATCGAGGTCGGCGGGCGACTCAAAGTCCATTCTCAACGACGTTAGGAGCAAGGGCGGGGCAGAATGTAACAGCGAGGACCGCGAACGCTACCGAGGGGCATTTAGTAGTCAGAGCCGCTGTCGGTGCCGCTGAATGCCTCTCGGTAAAGCACTTTCGAGCGGCTCGTGCTGAGGCTTAGGCAGCACGAGCGACGCTCGATGAAAGGTGCTCTGCTCTGCAAACGATGAAGGGCTTGCTGGAACGAGAAGATTTGATCGGCCCTTGTACGACGGACTTGCAGTCCGTCGATCTACGGCCGCGACGGACTACAAGTCCGTCGTACATTTGGTTGCGGCACTGCCGCTCTGCGATCGCCGATTTGTTGCCGAGTCATGCTCACTCGCGCCGGTCGAGGTCATCTCGACACATTTTCGAAGACCGGCCTATAAGTCCCGCCCTTTCTGAGGGGGCATTGAAAGTTGTTGGTGTTGGAGTGCAGTTAGGACTGCTTGAACTCCTGCGAAACAGCGGCTTTTTGTGTGTTGCTCTTGATTGAGCAGGGCCATCTTCGCGTCGCGGCAACGATCTCTCGTCAGCCGACGAAAGCGACTTATCTTCGTTGTTCCTTTTGACCGCGACCAAAGGATTGGTGGGTCTTATGCGCATGACCGTTTCTCGGACTGCGTTGTGTTTGGCAGTGCTCATGACCGGCTGCCAGTCTCCGTCGCTGCGCGAGCGCTGGTTCAAAAACCCGTTCGCAGCGAACAAGCCGCAGACGCCTGAGCCGAATCAGCCGCAAGTAGCCGCTCAGCAACCGGCAGCTCAGCCGATGAATAACCCGGCGGGAACTCAGACGGCTTCGGTCACTCTGCAACCGATGTCGCCGCAGAATCCGTCGCCTCAGCAGCCGACGCTGCCATCTCCGACAACGAAGCCCGCGCCTTCTCCCATCATTCAAACGAGCGGCACGATGCCGCAGCAGTCAGCACGTCTCGGCGGCTCGAACAACGAACGCATTCGTTCTGAACTCGAACGCGGTGAGAGCGCGCTGCGTACTAAACGTTACACTGAAGCGAAGATGGCGTTTGAGAACGCGCTGAGCATCGATCCTCAAAACTTGCCGGCTCATCATCGACTGGGGCAAGTGCATGACATGCAGCAGCGATTCGGCGATGCCGAGCGGCATTATCTCAATGCGCTTTCGTTGCAGCCGAATAACCCCGATGTGCTGAGCGATCTCGGCTACTCATATGTGCTGCAAGGCCGGTTTGAGGATGCGATCGAGAAGCTCAATCGAGCGTTGTCGCTCGACCCGAATCACAAGACCGCAGTGCTCAATCTCGGTGCCGCCTATGCGGGAATGGGAGATCCCGATCGAGCTCGTGCTTACTTCCGTCGCGTTGTGCCGGAAGACAAAGCGAACGAGCTGCTCACGAACGAACTGCAGCGGAGCATCAACCGCAATCGTGCACTCGTCCGTCAAGGAGGTGCTCCAGATGCGGAATTGAAGAATATGTCTGCTGATGAGTTGCAGCGCGTGATGTCTCAGATTCATGACGAGCAAAGCGCGGCTCAAGAGCGGCTCGACTATCTGAGAAGTCTGCAAGAGAAGCTTGAAGTCAGTCGCCGCGAGAGTGCCGTGCAGCGTCTGCAATTCGAGGCTGCTCAGAAGGGCAACATGCCCTCATGGCGCGACCGCGCGAATGGGATTCCCGAAGATCAACTCAACTCGCGCATGCAGAACCTCAATCGCGGCGATGCTTCGCAATGGGGTTCAGGACCGAACGACGGGCAGTCGTCGTTCAATCAGCCGCCTCAGTTTCCGCAGAACAATGGCAGCGGCAACAACGCTCAATGGAAC
>CAZNMS010000117.1:0-20784 GCA_964573505.1 uncultured Planctomycetaceae bacterium
AGTCCGTCGATCTGCGGCGGCGACGGACTGCAAGTCCGTCGTACTAAAGATGCGCACGGCGCGCTGAAGTTACGCAGGAAGAAACGAACGCGGCTCCGCCTCAGACTCACTCGGTTGCTCGCAATGGCAAGCAACGGGCGAACGAACTCGAACTCGGCAGAAGACGGCTCGGAATGGGATCTCATGCGACTTCGCACATTCCGAGCGGGTGCCTCAGTAGAAGCCTCTCTGCCCCGCCAGTATTGTCCCCCGCCCATTTGGCGAGGAACTTTTCTTCCATTCGTTGACCCCCTAATCAAAGAGGTACGAAACCGATGACTGACACGAACGCTTCCAGCGCACCGAGCGCTCCAAACGCTCAGCGACTGCTATGGGCTGGCTTCATGGCCATTCTTGCAGCGGGTGTGGGCTTCTCGATCCGAGGCGGCATCCTCGGTCAATGGGCCGAGCAATACGGCTTCACGATGACCGAACTGGGCGGCATCACCGGCGGCGGTCTCACCGGCTTTGGCATCATCATTCTGCTGAGTTCGTTCTTGGCGGACGCTGTCGGCTACGGAAAATTGATGCTGGCTGCGTTCTTGACGCACCTCGTGTCGGCGATCCTGACGTTGGCTGCCGGAGCGGCCTTTGCATCGGGCGGTAAGGAAGCTGCTTATCAGTGTCTCTTTTGGGGCATGTTCCTCTTCGCGATCGGTAACGGAATTGCAGAAGCGGTTGTGAACCCACTCGTCGCGACACTCTTCCCGAGCAACAAGACGCACTACCTCAACATCCTGCATGCTGGCTGGCCGGGCGGACTGATCGTCGGCGGTCTCGCGTCCTACTTCATGAATCCAGACAACGCGAAGCCGGTCTCATGGCAGATTCAGATGTCGCTCTTCATGGTGCCTGTCGTGCTCTACGGCATCATGGTTCTCGGTCAGAAGTTCCCGAAGTCCGAAGCCAGTCAAGCCGGCGTCAGCATGGGCGCCATGATCGGTCAGTTGTTCGCTCCGCTGATGATCGTGTTGCTCGTCATTCATGCGATGGTCGGCTACGTCGAACTCGGCACCGACTCGTGGATCGCGAAGATCACCGGCTCGATCATGGCTTCGCCACAAAACGGCCTGCTGCTCTTCGTCTACACCTCGGCCTTGATGTTCGCGTTGCGATTCTTCGCAGGCCCGATCGTGCATCGCACCTCACCGTTGGGTCTTTTGTTCGCGAGCGGCATTCTCGGCTTCGCGGGTTTGAACCTGCTCGGTGCGGCAACTTCCGGTGTCGCCTGCGTTGTTGCGGCAACGGTCTATGCCTGCGGCAAGACGTTCTTGTGGCCAACAATGCTGGCAGTGGTGTCAGAACAATTCCCCAAAGGCGGCGCGATCACGATTGGTGCCATCGGTGGCGCGGGTATGTTGTCTGCGGGCCTGCTCGGCGGTCCCGGTATCGGCTTTAAGCAGGACTATCACGCTTCGAACCAACTGAAGACGGCTAACGTTGCCGCTTACGACCGTTACAAAGCTCCGAGCGAAAGCACGTTCGTCGGCTTCAAGGTTGTGGGTCTCGACGGTGCGAAAGTTGGCGTTCTCGGTGACGGTGGCAAAGAGCTCACTCGAGCAGGCGACCTGCTGAAGAAAGAGAACAAGACCGACAAGAATCAGGAAGCACTGGCAGCATGGTGGGCCGATGCTTCGAAGACGGCGGACGACGACAAGAAGTCAGTCGAAGAAGCCAATCTGCACGGCGGTCGCGAAGCTCTGAAGCTGACCTCGTTTGTTCCGGCGACGATGGCCGTGCTGTACCTGCTCTTGATTCTCTTCTTTAAGAGCAAGGGCGGTTACAAGGCCGTTCACGTCGACGCCCCAGCGGCGTAAGTCGAACGACAACTGCGTTCCCGCTGATGCCGGCAGCCTTTTCGTCTGTCGTAGATAAGCCCCGCAGTTCGGTTCCGATTCATCGCATGCCCCGCAAGAGCACGTGCTCTTGCGGGGCTTTTTCATGAGTAGTGCCGTGTCTGCTGAGAGTCGCTAAGCCTCACGGATTGCCGGGGTTTGCTCTCCCCCGCCGCTGCGTCAGTGGGGAGCGAAGATCGCGAGGTTTGCGGACGGCGTTGTTAGCTCGCCAGTCGTTGCTTCCACTGACACGGGGTCAGTGGAGAGCAAAAGACATGGCGCCAATTGGCGTTGATAGCTCGCCGGTCGTGCTCCCGCCGACTCGGCGACGTCGCTAATCGACGTAGACGAACTCGCTGAGGTTGAAGAGCACGCGGCAGAGGTTTGCTACTCCGTGCTGCTGTGCGTAGGCGGTGAGTTCGGCTTGTTCTGCGTCGCTCGCCGATCGACCGGTGACTCGCTGAAACGCGAGTCCGACTTGCTCAGCGAGTGGTCGCTGAGAGCCGCTCGCTCCCGCTGCGATATTCGCTGCGAAGTGCTTCGACATCGTCAGCGAGAAGCCGTTGTTGAGTAGCGAGAGCGCCTGCAGCGACGTCAGCGTCTCGTTCCGCTGAGGCGTGCTTTGCGACGAGTCCGCGCAGTCAAGCGTTGTCATGTAGGGATCGGGCTGCGACCGAACGATGAAGCGATAGACCGAGCGTCGATGCGAAGCCGGATCGTCGGGATTGAATTTGTGATACTCGTAGTGCGGCGAGTGCTCGGGGCGTTCGAGCACGAATAAGTAGTAGCCCGGTCCGCCCATCTTGCGGTCGAGCTTGCCGCTCACTGACAGCATCGCGTCGCGGATCTCTTCTGCTTCAAGCCGCCGACGGTTCATGCGCCAAAGAAGATGATTCTCGGAGTCGATCGCGGCAGCTTGCTCGTTGTGTTGAGTGCCTTGCCGATACGTCGCGCTCGTCACGATCAACTTATGAAGGTGCTTGAAGGATTGACCGTTGTCGCGGAACTCTGAGGCAAGCCAATCAAGCAACTCGGGATGAGTCGGCAGCTTGCCCATGCGGCCAAAGTCATTCGGCGTCTCGACGATGCCACGACCGAAATGATGCTGCCAAATGCGATTCACGATCGAGCGCCATGTCAGCGGGTGATCGCGCCGCGTCAGCCATAACGCCAATGCCGCGCGACGATCTGCTTCAGTGTGTTCGGTCGGCAGAGCAAAGCGGCCTTGCCGATCTGTCGCAGCGAACGCCAATCGACTGTCAGTAGCCGATGCTTCGAGTCCTCCGAGCAATGGCAATGTTCCCGGAACTGAGAGCGCTCGCGGTTGAAGCACGTTGCCGCGATGCAGCAAGTTGATGACGCGCGGTTTGCCGTTTGTCGGTACGAAGCTCGCGATCGGAGCGAAGTGTGTCGCTGCCGCATGCACGATTCGTCCGGCGGGCAATCGCTTGAGCGATGCGTCAAAGGTCTCGATGTCTTTCTTTAGGCGATCGAGTTCTTTGACTCGCTCGGGAGTCGTGACGCGATCGACGATCGCTTGCCGCTGCTTCTGAGCCGCCGCGAGTTCTTTGATCGCAGCGTCCTTTTCACTCGCGGCCCAAATACCGTCGGTCAGATTGGCTTTGCTCCATCGCACCGGCGCTTCAATGGAATCGAGCGCAGAAACGGTCGCTCCCTTCGCGACGTTCTGCCCCGAGCTATCGAAGACCTGCAACTCAGCGAGCGCGAGGATGTAATCATTCTGTCTCAGCGCGAGTCGCTGAGCGGTCACTCGAACGAAGTGAGCCTTTGTGTTGCTCGTTGTCACTTCAATCGGCGCGAGTCCCGGATTCGGAACGTCTCTCTGCGAGGCATCGTGCAGAGTGACTCGATTCGAGTCCGCATCCTTCGCGGTGAAGTCTGCTTCTGTCTTCGCGGCACTGACTGTGAATCGCACGGGGAAGCCGAATCCGGCTCCAATGCCGGCGAAGTCATCGTGACACGGACGCAGCATGAGCTTCGCAATTTCGACTTCTCGACCGAGATCAACCTGCACCCACTTCTCTGCGTCCTGCTTCGGCGAGACCGCGCTGTGATACCCGAACTCGGGACGCTTCGCCGACACAGCGGCTTGCGGCTGAAGCTCAGCAATGCGTTTTTCAATTACGGCTAAGTCTGCTCCGCCTTCCTTCGTGATCGTTGCTTGAAGAGCAGTAAGTGCCGACCGAGCTGCCTTCACATCGGCGGTCAGTTTGAGTCGCTGCTGCTCGACGTCGGGATCGAGGTCATAAGGACGATCCGCCTTATCGACGGCCGCGAAGATCGTTTGCAGGTTGTAGTAATGCTCCTGAGTGAAGGGATCGAATTTGTGATTGTGGCACTGGCAGCATTGAATCGTGACCGAGCAAAACGTGTTGAGAGTGTTCGTCACCATTTCATCGCGGTCCGTATGCCGCGCGACTTTGCCGTCGATCTTGTTCTCGGAAACTTCCGCGTGCCCGATCCAATCCCATGGCCCGGCGGCAATAAAGCCGAGCCCCAAAATCCCGTCCTGAGTGCCGGGGAAAAGCACGTCGCCTGCAACCTGCTCCTGAAGGAAACGTGAATAAGGTTTGTCGTCGTTGAAGGACTTGATGACGTAGTCGCGATAGGGCCATGCATTGGGGCGCAGCTTGTCTTTGTCGTACCCGGCGGTGTCGGCGTACTTCACAACGTCGAGCCAGTGTCTCGCCCAACGTTCGCCGTAATGCGGTGACTTTAGTAACCGGTCAACGAGCCGCTCATACGCGACGTCGAGCTTCTCCGCCGCGCACTGCCGCTCGAATTCGGCAACCTCATCCGGCGACGGGGGCAAGCCGATCAAATCGAAGTAGAGCCGACGCAGCAGCACGCGCGGCTCAGCCTGCGCTGTCGACGAGAGACCTTTCTCAACGAGCGACTGTTGAATGAAGGCGTCGATCGGATGTAACGGCAGCTTGCGATACGCCTTCGATCCGGGAGCAGCAACAGCGGTCGGTACGGTCGGCTTTGTAACGGGCTTGAAGGACCACCATTCGGAATTCTCAACGACCGCTTCTTCGATCGTGACTCCTTCGGGCCACTTCGCACCGCTCTTAATCCAGTCTCGAATGGCAGCGACCTCTTCGTCCTTCAGCGGCGCGCCGTTCTTCGGCATTGAGGGACGCTTGCCGTTCTCGGGCAGCAGCACCTTGAGCAAGTGGCTCGCGTCCGGCTTACCGACTTCGATGAAGCCGCTGTCGGCGACTTCCTTTTGAGTCTGCAACGAGAACGATCCTTTTTGATCGAGCGAGTTGTGACAGCTCACGCAGCGAGCTTGCAGGATTGGCACGACCTTCTTTGTGAAGAGGTCCGCATCGGCAGCACTGAGTGAGCGAGCCTCGCTTGCCGTGAGGCATACGAGCAGCACGAGCACGAATCGTTGAGAAGGTGTGAGACTCATTACAGTCCTCGTTGAGTTGTCGATCGAGCAGCCCGCATGCAGAGGAGAGTTGAGTGCGGCAGGGTCAACTGCCGAGTTCGCATGCGGAATCTCCATTCCGATTCACAAGACGACTGCAAACTAACTGCGAACGAATCAGGCTTGAAGCTGCCGTCTCTGCCAGAATGATGTCGCACGGCATGATGTGATTCATGACTCTCGCCGAACTCACTCATCACTCGCACTTAAGGAATTTGCCAATGTTTAAGACTCGTCAATTGCTTGCTCTCGGAAGTCTGCTGCTGGGACTGCTGTGTTTGCCGAGCTTGTGTCGCTCGGCAGATCCGAAGAAACCCGACGCAAAGCCGGATGCGAAGAAAGTCGAAGCAAAGGCGGATGCGAAAAAAGCTGACGCGAAAAAAGTCGAAGCAAAGAAGAACGACGCGAAGAAGCCGGAAGTGAAAAAAGCTGACCCGAAAAAGACCGACGCGAAGACGGACTCGAAAGCGGCAGCGAAGTCCGCAGCGGACGTCATCGGTGTGATCGGCGAAGTAAAGGAGCTTGCCGGAGGACCCAGCGGCTTGATGGTGCAACACGGCAGTCGCGGTCGAAACGGCAGGCAACCGGCGAAGTACGAAGAGTTCAAGATCGAGGCCGAGACAAAGATCGAGTTCACCGGCTTTCCGAAAGACTCGATGCCAACACTGGCCGTCGACCAGCAAGTTGCGATCACATTGAAGAAGGGCACGCAGTACGAGATCGCAAAGGTCGTCGTGCATCCGAAGACGGCGAAGCTCGTCGAGCCCGATCCGGCTCCGGCAAAGAAGCCGGTGAAGAAGGACGACGCGAAGGCGAAAGCTAAGTGATACCGTCGAGCGTTGAGTCCTCTGCTGCCGCTCGACGAGCACGCCGGCTGCAATAATTCTGACAAGCAGAGACATTCTCTGCGGTCCCCTCGTAAGGAATCTTGAGTTGTCTGACGTTGCCACTTCGCCTGTTGCCGGGGCCGCTCGTAATGCGGTCGTGATTCATCGACTCGCGCTCGGGACCGCGTTCTTGTCGCTGCTGCCGATCGTGATGGGGTCGCTCGTTACGACGCTCGGTGCCGGAATGGCGTTCTTGGATTGGCCCACTTCCGACGGCCAAAACATGCTGACTTATCCGTGGCTGCAGTCTCATGGCGACCAATTCATCGAGCACGGACATCGGCTCGCCGGAATGCTCATTGGGTTCTGCGGCATCGGGCTCGTTGTCGCGGCATGGGTCCTTGAGGCATCGGGCGCCATCAAGCGAGCTGCGGTCTATGCACTGCTCGGGATCATCATTCAGGGGCTGATTGGGGGCATGCGCGTCATTCTCGATCAACGCACGATTGCGCTGGGGCACAGCATCTTCGGCTGCGTTGTCTTTGTCCTTCTTTGGGAAGTCGCTCGGCGGACAAGCGTTCGGAGTTCATCGGCAGAAGTGAGCGAGGACACTGCGACTCCGCCGTTGGCCGTCGCCTTCCTATGGCCGGTGCTGTGTATGATTCAATACATCGCCGGTGCTTGCCTGCGTCATCTCGGACTGCTGATGCCCGAGCATCTCGGCGGTGCAATCGTCATTACACTCGGCGGCGTCGGAGTGCTGCTGCTTTCGCGTCGTGCTGCTCCGAGCATTCGCCGCTGCAGCTATTGGGTGATCGGGATGATCGGCATGCAGGTGCTCGTTGGCGTCGCCGTTTGGCTGCTGAAGTTTGGGTTCGCTCCGATGGGACTTGTCGCGCAGCAGCATTCGTTGCCTCAGATCGTCTCGCGCAGCATGCATACGGTCGGCGGTATGTGCGTGATCGCTGCTGCGGTCGCATGGACCGGGGCCGTTTGGAGAGCCTCTCGCAGTCGTGTCGCTCCGCTCGAAGCCGCTTCGTAACATCAACGATTGGTCCAGTATGAAACTGAACTACTCGCCGCTCGCGCATGACTTCCCGGACCGGAGTATTCGCGACTCGCTGAAACAACCGGAGAACTTGCGCGACTTCCTGATGGATGCGATTCCTGACATCGCTTCGCATTTGGACTTCTCGAAGGCAACGCAGGTCGATCGCGAGTTCCTCATCAAGGACGATTGGCGAAAGCGCGAGTCCGACTTGTTGTTCTTGATCCCGTATCGCGATGGCGATGTTGAGAGCGAGACGCTGATCTGCATCTTGATCGAACATCAGAGTCAGGCGGACTCGCGTATGCCGCTGAGGTTGCTGATCTACGCGGTTCTGTATTGGGAACGGCAATGGAGCGAGTGGAATGCGCTGCCGACTCCTCGGCCCGAGTTTCGCGTGACACCGATCGTGCCGATCGTCTTGCATACCGGTGAGCGGCCATGGTCGACAAACCGCTGCATGGCTGACTTGTTCGATGGCCCGCAACTCTTTCGTGAGTTCGCTCCCAATTGGCCCGTTACGTTTTGGGATCTGGCCGAGAAGCCGACTCGGGCATTGCTCGACGCCGGCGGAGCATGGCTCAAGGCGCTGGCACTGATTCGCGCGGGCGATGACGACGAAGCAACGTTTCTTGCCGTGATGGATGAGGCACTGGCGGAACTGGAGCGAATGGCCGAACGCGAAGAAGTGCGCTGGACCGACCTTTTGCAGTTCATGTTATGCTGGGCCGCCCGCTTAAGACCGAATGAAGAGCGAGAACGCCTGACCGAACAAGTGCGTGACAGTCATCAGAGTGGCCGAGTGAAAGAGGAGTTGAAGTCGATGAAAACAACAATCGCCACAAGCATCTTTTGTGAAGGCAAAGCCGTCGGTGAAGCCGAAGGTGAGGCAAGAGGGGAAGCACGCGGTCGACTGGCATCGAGTCGCAAGATGCTCATGGACTACCTCGAACTTCGCTTTGGTCATTTGCCCATTGAGCTTGTGGACTGGGTCAATGGTGAAGCAGATCTCGAACGACTGGATGCGTTTTTCAAGCGAGCAGTCGCGGCTAGTTCATTGGCCGAACTCGGGAAGCCGACCTCTGTGTGAGTCGCTCTGACGACATTGGATCGAGCCCTAATGAGGAACTCATAGCGGCCTGCGATGCATGAAATCTCGGATCGCGCCTCGTTGTGGACAGAATCATCAGGTCTGTTGATGTCCGCCGAACAGCGACCACTCGAAGCCGCTTCGTAACATCGACGATTGGGCCAGTATGAAACTGAACTATTCGCCGCTCGCGCATGACTTCCCGGACCGGAGTATTCGCGACTCGCTGAAACAACCGGAGAACTTGCGCGACTTCCTGATGGATGCGATTCCTGACATCGCTTCGCATTTGGACTTCTCGAAGGCAACGCAGGTCGATCGCGAGTTCCTCATCAAGGACGATTGGCGAAAGCGCGAGTCCGACTTGTTGTTCTTGATCCCGTATCGCGATGGCGATGTTGAGAGCGAGACGCTGATCTGCATCTTGATCGAACATCAGAGTCAGGCGGACTCGCGTATGCCGCTGAGGTTGCTGATCTACGCGGTTCTGTATTGGGAACGGCAATGGAGCGAGTGGAATGCGCTGCCGACTCCTCGGCCCGAGTTTCGCGTGACACCGATCGTGCCGATCGTCTTGCATACCGGTGAGCGGCCATGGTCGACAAACCGCTGCATGGCTGACTTGTTCGATGGCCCGCAACTCTTTCGTGAGTTCGCTCCCAATTGGCCCGTTACGTTTTGGGATCTGGCCGAGAAGCCGACTCGGGCATTGCTCGACGCCGGCGGAGCATGGCTCAAGGCGCTGGCACTGATTCGCGCGGGCGATGACGACGAAGCAACGTTTCTTGCCGTGATGGATGAGGCACTGGCGGAACTGGAGCGAATGGCCGAACGCGAAGAAGTGCGCTGGACCGACCTTTTGCAGTTCATGTTATGCTGGGCCGCCCGCTTAAGACCGAATGAAGAGCGAGAACGCCTGACCGAACAAGTGCGTGACAGTCATCAGAGTGGCCGAGTGAAAGAGGAGTTGAAGTCGATGAAAACAACAATCGCCACAAGCATCTTCCATGAGGGAGAGGTCGCAGGTGAAGCACGCGGCCAGCTAGCATCGGCTCGCACGATGCTCATGGACAACCTCGAAATTCGCTTCGGTCACTTGCCGATTGAGCTTATCGACTGGGTCCACGGTGAAGTGGATATCGAACGACTGCGCGACTTCAATAAGCGAGCAGTCACGGCTAGTTCATTGGCTGAACTCGGGACGCCGACCTCTGTGTGAGTCGCATTACCGCCATTGCATAGACCCTTAATGACGAACTCATAGCGGCCTGCGGTGGATGCCATCCCGGATCACGGCGCGTTGTGGATGTCGGAATTCTTACCCCTGCTTACTCAGAGGATCTTGCCAATGAAACTGCTGTCGTTGCTTGCTTTGCTGTCTGGTTTGTTGGGAGTGACGCCGCTCATGGCTCAAGACGTTCCGGCGGCGTTTCAGATGTCGGTCTTTGACGGCAAGACGCTTAACGGATGGACGATCGAGAACGGATGCGAAGCGGCGGTTGAAGATGGCAATCTCGTGCTCAAGGGCGGCGACGGTTGGCTGAGGTCGAATCACGTTTATGCCGACTTCGAAATGCACGTCGAATGGAAGGCTCTGCAGAAGACGGCTTACGACGCGGGCATTTATATCCGCACTCCGCATGAGGGGGCTCCGTTTCCGAAGGGCGGCTATCAAGTCAATTTGCTGCAAGGCAAAGAAGGCAACATTGGAAATCTTCCCGGAGCGATGAGCACGGGGCTCATTAAGGAAGGTGAGTGGAATTCTTTTGACATCACGGTCATTGAGGACCGCGTAAAGCTCGTGATCAATGGCAAGCCGGCCTACGAAGCGTCGGGACTCAAGAATCGCACGGGCTATGTCGGGTTCCAAATTGAAGTCCCGAAGGGCGGGCAGTTCCTCGTGAAGAATGTCGCAGTGAAGGAACTCGGCTATGCGAGCCTCTTCAACGGTAAGGATCTCGCCGGTTGGGAAGGCGCGGGGGCACCGGCTGCCGATTGTTGGCTCGTCGAAGATGGCCTACTGGTCTGCAGTGGCAAGAAGGGACCATGGATTCGGTCCGACAAGGAGTACGGCGATTTCAATTTGAGGTTCGAGTATCAGGTCTCCGTCGGCGGCAACAGCGGCGTCTATGTGCGAGTCCCCAAAGACGGCAATCATCACCGCAAGGACGAGAACGAGCCGGCTGCAGGCTTCGAAGTGCAGGTGCTCGACGACACCGCTCCTCAGCATGCGAAGCTCAAGGACTATCAATACTGCGGCTCGGTCTACGACATCTGCGGAGCAAGCAAGAAGGTCGGTCGACCGGTCGGCGAATGGAATACGTTGGAGATCAACTGCAAAGGCCAAAACATCACGACGGTGCATAACGGAGTCGTGATTGTGGAAGTGAAGCCCGAGACTCATCAGCTAATCAATCTGCGTCAGACGAGTGGCTTCTTAGGACTGCAGAATCACAGTACCGTCGTGCGATTCAAAAACCTGCGGGTCGGACCGGCGTTGCCATAAGGCTGCTCGCGCTCGCAATTCATTGGTTGCTGTTCTCTTTGCATGACCGAAGTCGCAAATAGCGACCGAGAATTGATTCGACAGCGAATCTTGGCGATCGCGTAGCCGAAATCGTCAGATTTCGGACGGTTGAAATGCCTGAAATCTCACGATTTCAGCTACGTGGCCTACTGACGAACAAACGCACGTTCGGAGACATCGGAAACACCTTCGGTCAACGTTGCGGCACCTCTTTGATGGGCCGCAGCGGTGACTGGGAATGTGTCTGCGTCGATGTCTTAGAAACGTGAATTTGCGGACCTGTCTTGAGCCGAGGATGCCAATGCTTCCGAGTTGCTTCGCCGATTCAGCATCTCGCGCACGACTGGTTACAACTGGCTCCAGCGGGTTCAGGAGCATGTTCGCGAGGCCGTTCAAAATAGCCGGTTGTGGCCGTTGAGCGCGGCAACTCGATAAGCCTCAGCCATTGTCGGGTAGTTGAATGTCGTCTCGATGAAGTACTTGAGCGTATTGGCCTCTCCCTTTTGCAGCATGATCGCCTGCCCGATGTGAATGATCTCGGACGCGTTCGCTCCGAAGCAGTGGATGCCGAGAATCTGCAGCGTCTCACGATGGAATAATAATTTCAGCATGCCCGTTCGCTGACCGGTGATCTGAGCGCGAGCAAGGCTTTTGAACTGCGCATGCCCGACTTCATACGGCACCTTTTCTTCGGTGAGTTGCCGCTCGGTCTTGCCGAGCGAGCTGATCTCGGGACTGGTGTAGATGCCGATCGGCGTATCGCGCGCGAGTTGATCCGACTGGCCGGTCAGAATGTGCTGAGCGGCCGCGCGACCTTGCTGATACGCCGCACTCGCGAGTGCCGGAAAGCCATTGAGATCGCCGACGGCGTAGATGTGCGGCACGTTCGTTTGAAAGTGCTCGTTGATCGTCAAGTTGCCGCGACTATCGGGCGCAATGCCGACGCCTTCCAAATTGAGGCCATCGGAGTTCCCCGTGCGGCCGTTCGCCCACAACAGGATGTCAGTCTTCAATTGCTTGCCCGACTGCAAATGTAGGACGACGCCATCATCGCGCGGTTCGGCGCGTTCGTAGGTTTCTTGATGGCGCAAGATCACTCCGCGATCGCGCATGTGATACGCAAGAGCATCCGCAATCTCGTCATCAAGGAACTCGAGCAAGCGGCCGCGCGTGTTGACGAGATTCACTTTGCAACCGAGGTTGCGAAACATCGACGCGTACTCGCAACCGATGATGCCCGCTCCATAGACCGTGATGGACTGCGGCGTATGCGACAGATTGAGAATGGTGTCGCTATCGAAGATGCGCGGGTGCGAGAAGTCGACATCCGCAGGTCGATAGGGCCTCGCTCCCGTCGCGAGCACGATCCACTTCGCTCGCAGACGCATATGTCCGTCGTTGTTGAGTTCGATGTCGATCGTATGTGCGTCATGCAATTTTGCATGACCACTAAAGACGGGAACGTGATTGCGGTCATAGAACCCCGTTCGCATCTCAACTTGCTGTTCGATGACCGATCGAGCCGTGCGTCGTAGTTCCGGGATGCTCAATTGGATCGAGACGCCATGATCGCGATAGAGCCGATTGTTATTCACTTCGGTCATCTGAAAGATCGCGAAGCGAAGCGCCTTGCTGGGGATCGTCGCGCTGTGAGTACACGCGCCACCAATCTCTTGCAGACGCTCGACGACAGCGACGCTAAGCCCGTGCTTCGAAGCCTGCATCGCCGCCCCTTCGCCGCCGGGGCCTGATCCGATCACAACAACGTCAAAGTTCAAATCATCCATTGAAGTACTCCCAATGCAGGCTCTGCCCGCTGCCTATGAGTCGCCCAAGAAGGCGCGAGTGTAGCGAAATCCTCATCAACGCCTCATCGCAGCTTTTGAATTGCCGGACGACTCGCAATACGCGCGTAAGATGGCCGCCCCCGGCCGTCGTCTTTCTTCGCCGCGCGCGATTATGAGTGAAGCCAAAGACGATTTGAGTGACAGCGCGATTTCGACTTTGACGCGCTCTCAAGAAACTCGCTGCACCAAGTAATGGAAAATACAGACGGCCGAGGGCGGCCATCCTATGAGCGTCAACAGTGGCGAACTCGCCCTCGCTCTCGTCTTCTTCGAATGAGAACAGCGACCCGAGCGTCAAAGCGGACAAAGGCAAAGCTCAGCTCACGCGAAACACAACGACTGGCGGTCCCTTCAAGAGGCGGAATTGCTCGGGATGCGTTTCGACTGTCGCTCGGACCGTTGCTGCCGGGCGATGTAACGATTGCGACAGCTCGTCTAACGACATCACCGGGACCGCTGCGAGCAGCGTTGCGATCGACTCAACGCCGACAATGTCTTCCGCTGCCGAGTGGCCCTCGGTGACGGTGACGGTCTCGATGAGTTCGTCGAAGCAGGCCGGCAATTGGGCTCGCAGCCAATCTTCAACGGACTCCGGCAGGATGATTTGCCCGTGATTGGCGAGATCTCCCGACTTCGCATCCGCGAGCAAGCCGCTCAGTGTGTCGAGCGCGATTAACGCTTCTGCCGGGGCATGCCAAACAGTCGCTCCGGCTCGTCCGAGTTCATCGAGTGACTGCAACGTCTTGCCGGCAGTCTTCGAGATCGGCACGCGACCGTCTCTCAAGATGACGAGCTTACGCAGTCGCCCCGACGACCATTGCTGCTTCAGCCGCTTCAGTCGTGCCGCGAGGCTATTCATGTTCGACTGAGTGCAAAGGCTGACTCCGATCTTCCGACCGTCCGCTCCGGCGAAGATGAGTTCGACATCTTGCAAAGCGTCATCGCGCGCAAGACTCAACTCGGGAGCAACGATCCGCAGCAAGAGCGGCAGTCCGTCGCGAACAATGTCATTCGTTTGCTGAGGCCGATTCGAAGCGGCTGCATCGTCTTGTCGACGTTCCCAGTCCGAAGCCAGAAACTCTTCGGTCATGCGCGTATTCGTCGCGACGAGCGACTCAGGAGCAGCACTCGAAATCTCGGGCGTCGGGTCTCCGCCGCTCGCCCAGATATCGAACGCTTCTGCGCACAGCGTGAGCAGTCGACGCGGAGTGAGATTGCTCGCTGCTGCCAATCGTTGCAGAGCATCAATGCCGAGCGGCCATCCGGGCGACTTCGGCCAAAGCCCGCTTGCTCCGACCGCACTGATCCGAGCGGCAATCACTTTCTC
Source organism: uncultured Planctomycetaceae bacterium (assembly GCA_964573505.1). GTDB lineage: Bacteria > Planctomycetota > Planctomycetia > Planctomycetales > Planctomycetaceae > AM-0621. The sequence goes on from CAZNMS010000117.1 coordinate 13,998, forward strand.
TGCTTGAGACAGAGTGAGCGGCTCAAGCTGTCGCGCACTCCATGAAATCATGCGGTCATAGTCAGCGCCGCGCGAGCGAGTCTTGAGCGCGTCTGAGTACGCCGATTGCACGCACGAGACGATTAAGAGATTGCTCGTCGAATCATGCAGCGTGCTTACCAATTGCCCGAAGGCATAGAGACCTTCGTAATCGCTCGCCGAAATCTGCAACGCCTCGACCTGATCAAAGCACATGGCGATTGGCAGATTGCATCCGGCCAATTGGCAAAGCATCAAAACAACTTGCCGCGCCGCGTGCTCGCGGTCTTCTTCGCTGCCTTCTTCTGCGGCGAGACCGAGTCGCGCCAGTGCGGACTCCGGCAGTGAGTCACCGCAGAGCCATGCTTTGAGATCGCGGCGATACCGCTCAAACGCGAGATGCTTAAACGCGACGGTCGTGTTGAAGTCGAGATTGATCCGGTCGGCAATCTCATCCAATGCGTCTTCGAGCCCCGTCGGGTTCTGCTCGCGCATGTATTCGATCCAGCGTTCGAGATCCCCTTCCGCCGGTCGGACCTCAGCGAGTCGGCAGAACAAGATGCGTTCAAACTGCGACTTGCAGCCGGGCTCAACTCGCAGCAAGTCTTCGACAAGCTGTCGTCGCAGATGCCGCCAAATGGCGCGCGGACTCGTCTGTAATCGAACCCACACAAACAAACTCGCCGAGCGATCGGTCGAGATCGGCAACGTCGTCGTCAGCTTTGACCTCAGTCGTCCGAGCAGATGTGTCTTGCCGCTGCCGGCCTCGCCGTGAATCAGCAAGCCTTTCGACGTTTGCGACGAGCGAACATGTTCGAGCCCGAGCAAGCAGACCTCGAAGACGCCTGCATGTACTTCCGGCACATCGGGGCACGTCCCGCGCCAAGCCGTTGCCGCAATCGCTTCACGGAACGGGTTATTAAGACTGATCATCGCGCTTCTTCTGATTGGCGACGTTTCCGACAAAGCGTCGACGTCGAAAGGAGTCGTTCCCGAAGTCGTCAGTGGCTGTCGAAAACCATTGTGGCTCGACGTTCCGCGTCGAGAATCCCGGTTGTTCTACGAGAGTTGTGCGTCGGGACTCACGACGCGGAGCGTCGTGCCACTCTTTTTCGACAGCGCCGTCCGAGTTCGGATGGCTCTGCAAGTCTGCATCTTTAAGTGATGAATCTCAAAGAAGAGCGCCCAGAAGGTCGAGAATCCATCTCGACCCGCAGCGGGAGAAACGCCTCTCCGCCCTGTCGACCGATCGTCAGAAGAGTTCCTCACCCGGCGAGCCGCCACAATGGGCGAGGAGCACTGGTACGACGGACTTGTAGTCCGTCGTACGTCGTGAGAAGCGGCGGACTGCAAGTCCGTCGTACCCAAAAACGGATGTGTTCCTCAGGATGGCCGACAAGTTCTCTCGCGCCAGCAACAAGTCGGTCGACGGTTCGCCAATCGCTTGTCTCAGCGTTCGCTGATTCATGACGCCGCTGCGGAAGTTCCGCTGAGTGCTGCTGGTTGCTCACGGTGTCGGGGCTAGACTCCGCCCTTCGGTCACAGTCGGCTGCGTGACCTTATCTCGGGACGGACCGCGACGGATTCAATGGCGAAGAAAATTACGACTAAGACTTCGGGCTCGACTTTGAGCAAGTCAGCTAAGAAGCAAGCATCGGATGAGCGCAACTTCATTTCGATTCGCGGGGCTCGCGAGCACAACTTGCAGGACGTCTCGCTGAGGCTGCCGAAGAACAAGCTCATCGTCATGTCCGGCGTCAGCGGGTCGGGCAAAAGCTCGCTCGCGTTCGACACTCTCTATGCCGAAGGACAACGCCGCTATGTCGAGTCGTTGTCGAGCTATGCCCGGCAGTTTCTCGGACAGATGCCGAAGCCCGAAGTCGATTCGATCACCGGACTCGCGCCGTCGATCTCCATTCAACAGAAGACGAGCGGACGCAATCCTCGTTCGACTGTCGGAACTATTACTGAGGTCTACGACTACCTGCGCGTGCTCTTTGCGCGAGTCGGGAAGCAGCATTGTCCGCAGTGCTCGCGGCCGATTACGGCTCAGTCGTCCGAGCACATCATCGACACGATCTCGCTGCTGCCCGAGGGCGAGAAGTTTTCGATCCTCGCACCGCTCATTGAAGGTCAGAAGGGTGAATACCGAGACCTCTTTGACGACCTCTTGAAGCAAGGCTTCGTCCGCGCTCGCGTTGATGGGCGAGTCGTCTCGCTCAGCGACGACATCCGGCTCGATAAGCAGATGCGGCATACGATCGAAGTGGTGATTGATCGGCTCGTCGCCGGGAAGACTCCGCGTGCGCGATTGGCGGAAGCGGTTGAGATCGCGCTCAAGCAAGCGAATGGGAAGTTGATCGTCGCCACTGAGGAGAGGAGTACGACTGAGGAAAGGAGTAGAGGAGCAGAGGAGTTGAGGAGTGGCGAAGCTGAAGACGAAACGGACGCCGAGAGTCTTCACTCCTCACCTCCTCAACTCCTCACCTCCTCACCTTCTTCCGACCGCCTCTTCTCTTCCGAGTACGCCTGCACGCACTGCGGGTTGTCGTTCGATCCGCCGTCGCCGCAGTTGTTCTCGTTCAACTCGCCGCAAGGCATGTGCAAGGACTGCAACGGGCTCGGCGAACGCTTTGAATTCATGATGGAGCAACTCGTCGAAGACCCGACCGTCTCCATTTGGAAAGGAGCACTCGCGCTCGTTGGTGCGGTCGAGAAAGTCGGACGTTGGAAGAAGCACATCTACAAAGGAGCCGCCGCTGCCATTGAAGAAGATCTCGGACTCGCAGCCGGTGATGTATTAAAAACTGCATGGAACGAACTGCCGGAAGAAGCGCGGCAGAAGTTCTTGTTCGGGCTCGGTGATCGGCACGTGACGTTCGAGATGCGGCACCCCGGCGGAGTTTGGAAGCACGGCGGCACGTTTAAAGGCATCGTCAATGATCTGCTCGACGAGTACCGCAAGGCGAAGAACCCGATGCGCCGCAAGCAAATTGAAAAGTACATGCGCTTCAATCGGTGCTCGACGTGCAACGGCTCGCGGTTGAACCGGCAGGCGGCGAGTGTGTTTGTGACTTCGCTTTGCGCGGAAAGCGGAATTGATGGGACGAAGGCGACAGATGCGACGGATGGGACAAAGGCTGCTTCGGTGAAAGCCATTCGTCGCAGTCGTCCCAGTAGTCCCACTGCGGAGCCGGTTGCTTCGAAGTCCCTCTCACTCCCGCAGGTTTGCTCCCTCGATGTCGAATCCGCATGGCGCTTCTTCGAGAAGCTCGAACTCACTGACACCGAGCGACTCATTGCCGAAGAGGCGATCAAAGAGATCCGAGGGCGGCTCGGGTTCTTGCTGCGCTGCGGGCTCAACTATCTGGCGCTCGATCGGACAGCTCCGACGCTCTCGGGCGGTGAGTCGCAGCGTATTCGGCTCGCCGGTCAGATCGGCTGCGGACTGTGTGATGTCGTTTACATCCTCGATGAGCCTTCGATCGGACTGCATCCGCGCGACAACACGATGTTGCTCGGCAGCCTTCAAGACTTGCGCGATCAAGGCAACACCGTGATCGTCGTCGAGCATGACGACGAGACAATGCTCGCCGCCGATCACATCGTCGACTTCGGCCCCGGCCCCGGAGTACGCGGCGGTGAAGTCGTCGCTGAAGGTTCGGTTGAGGACATCAAGAAATCGAAACGCAGCGTCACGGGTGCGTTCTTGTCCGGTCGCAGAGCGATCGCGGTGCCGGAAGTGCGCCGCGCGCCGCGCACTCGTTCCCAGGCTCTGCCTGGGAACGCAAGCCCGCAGGCTCTGCCTGCTGTTCCTCCCGCTGAGATCCCTCAAGCAAGCAACGCTGCGAAGGGTAAGAAGGCGAAATCGGTTGCACAGAAAGCGGCACTGAAGTCTGGCCGCGAGGCAGAGCCTCGCCCCCTGCGTTCCCAGGCAGAGCCTGGGAACGAGTGCGCTACATCGCAACCCGCCCTCATCAGCATCCGCAATGCGCAGCATCACAATCTCAAAGGCATCAATGTCGATATCCCGCTCGGGCTCTTTGTTTGCGTGACTGGCGTCAGTGGTTCGGGCAAAAGTTCGCTCGTTAATGACATTCTTTGGGAAGTCCTCAATCGCGATCTCAATAAAGGCGATGGCAAGCCCGGTGAGCATGAGTCGCTCGCGGGACTTGATCAGCTCGATAAAGCGATCGACATCGACCAGTCGCCGATCGGACGCACTCCGCGTTCGAACCCCGCGACGTATGTGAAACTCGCGGACCTCATTCGCGATCTCTACACACAACTGCCCGATGCAAAGCGTCGAGGCTTCAAGCCCGGTCGCTTCAGCTTCAACGTCAGTGGCGGTCGGTGCGAAGCGTGCGAAGGGCACGGGGCTAATAAGTTGGAGATGGATTTCCTCGCGGACATTTGGGTGAGTTGCCCGGTCTGCGGCGGCAAGCGGTTCAATCACGAAACGCTCGAAGTCCGCTTCAAAGGCAAGAACATCGCCGAAGTGCTTGAGATGGACGTGCAAGAAGCGCTCGAGCATTTCGAGAACGTGCCGAAGATCAAGAACATGCTGCAGACGCTGCACGATGTCGGGCTCGACTATCTCAAGCTCGGGCAGCCGTCGCCGACGTTGTCCGGCGGAGAAGCTCAGCGCATCAAGCTCGCGCGCGAATTAGGCAAACGCTCGACCGGCAAGACGATCTATCTGCTCGATGAACCAACAACCGGCCTGCACTTCGCCGACATCGAAAAGCTGCTTGAAGTCCTGCACGGCTTCGTCGACGCGGGCAATACGGTGCTCGTCGTCGAGCACAACTTAGATGTCATAAAAACTGCAGACTGGATCATCGACATCGGTCCCGAAGGCGGCTCCGGCGGCGGCACGGTTGTGTGCTGCGGAACGCCGGAAGAGGTCGCGTTGTGCGAGCGGTCGCATACGGGGCGGGCGTTGCGCGCGGTGCTCGGTTTGCCGCTGCCGGCGAGGAGAGGAGTGGAGGAGGAGAGGAGTGGGGGAGTGAAGACGGTCGCATGGCAGCAGTCTTCACTCCTCAACTCCTCAACTCCTCTCCTCATCCCCTCAATCACTATACGCGGTGCCGCTCAGCACAACCTGCAACGCATCGACCTCACGATCCCGCGCGAGCAGATGAATGTCTTCTGCGGGCCGAGCGGTAGCGGCAAGACGTCGCTCGCAATGGACACGCTCTATGCCGAAGGGCAACGTCGGTATGTCGAATCGTTGTCGGCTTACGCGCGGCAGTTTTTGGGACAGATGCCGAAGCCGAAGGTCGAACACATTCACGGTCTGCAACCGGCGATTGCGATCGAGCAAAAGACGGTCGGCAGCACGCCGCGTTCGACGATCGGCACTGTGACCGAGATCTACGATTACCTTCGTATTTTGTGGTGCCGACTCGGGACGCTGTATTGCCCTGATTGCAAAGTGCCCGTCGATACTCAGACGACCGATCAAGTTGTCGGCAAGCTGCTGACGTTTGCGGAAGGGGCGAAGTTCTTGTTGCTCGCGCCGCAAGAAGTGAAGGTCGGGCATCACTACGAAAAGCTGTGGGAGACGTTGACCGAGCGCGGCTTTGCGCGAGTTCGAGTTGACGGTACGACCTATCGGCTCGACGAAGTCCCGGACATCGATCGCAAGAGCAAGCACAACGTCGAAGTCGTTGTCGATCGCATCACGATCAAGCGCGAGCAACGCACGCGCCTTGCTGAGTCGATCGAGACGGCTCTTGATCTCGGCAAAGGTTTGATGCGCGTCGCTCATGTCGACGACGCGCGGCCCGAGCCTGAATGGCGCGTCGATCCCTTCAGCTTGCATCGCGCGTGCGAGAGTTGTGGACGCTCGTTCGAAGAACTCACTCCGAACAATTTCTCGTTCAACAGTCCGCTCGGATGGTGCTCGTCGTGTGAGGGATTGGGCACTCAGCGCGGGACCGACTTGCGCGTCTTGATCGGAGATCCGAACCGCTCGCTGCGCGACGCCGCCGTCAGTGCATGGCCCGATCCGCGCTCGGCTCCGTTCTTCGCTGCGATGTTGGAGTCGATGGCGCGCGAACTCGGTTGGGATCTCAGTGTGCCGTTCTCGCAGCTTGATCCGACGCAACGCCGGCAGGTGCTCTACGGCACCGGCGAGAAGTGGTTCCCTTTGGAGTGCGGCGATTCATCGCCGCTTTCCAAATTTCGCTACAAAGGTCTCTTCCCAGCGATCGAAGAGGCCGCCCGGGTCTCGTACCAATACCGACAGCGCCTCTACGAACTTGTCGGTGAGATCCCCTGCTCGACGTGCGATGGCAGCCGGTTGCGCGACGATGCCGGAGCCGTGCGGTTCGGCGGCAAGACGCTGCAGCAAATCTCGGAGTTGCCGCTCGGTCAGGCTTATGAGTTTCTCGATGCCATCACGCTCAGCGGTTCAGATGCGAAGATCGCGGGCGAGTTGCTGATCGAAGCGAAGAGCCGCATGAAGTTTTTGCTCGACGTCGGGCTTGAGTACCTCACCCTGTCACGATCATTACCCACTCTGTCGGGCGGAGAGTCGCAGCGCATTCGATTGGCCGGTCAGATCGGTCGCGCCCTGACGGGCGTTTTGTATGTGCTCGACGAACCGACGATCGGACTGCACCCGCGCGATAATGCGCGGTTGCTGCAAGCTCTGAAGAAGCTCAAGGAATTGGGCAACACACTCGTGTTGGTCGAGCACGACAAAGAAGTCATCGCTGCCGCCGACAACATCTACGACTTCGGACCCGGAGCCGGTCGCTTC
>CAZNMS010000118.1:0-20734 GCA_964573505.1 uncultured Planctomycetaceae bacterium
CCGCACTTCAACCGGCGGCTTTGAGGGAACGACTGATGGCGCGGACGAAGCTGTCGGAGTTGTTACAGCTCCCGCTGCCGGCGCTGTCGATCGTGAAGCCGGCGTCGCATTCGTCTGAGGGGCAGCAGCATCGTTCGATGGCGCGGTTTCAGGTACTGCAGCAGGTGCGGCGACTGGCGGAGTTGCATTCGTTGCTCCTTGCGCCGTTACCGTCGACTGCAACATCGACGTCGACATGAAGACGATCAGCAGCAAAGCGGCCATCAGTTTTGCAGTTCGATGTGAGCTAGCAGCACTCAGGTCGTCCGAACGAACACAAGACGCAGCAGAACGTCGCTTACTGAGAGCAGTCAGATTGAATTTCAAACGCCTTTTGAGAGATGTCTTCAGGGCGATGCTCATGTTGACTCTCCCAGCGAATCAGTTGGGAACCACGGGCTGACAATCCATCGTTCCAAATTGTGATACGGATGCAGCAAACCCGGCGGGACTCCGAGAATGTTCTTGCGCACGACGATCACGTCGTCGATCTCCCATAAGGGAACGCACAACTGGAACTCGTTGAGGCGGAAGTGCAGACGACGCAACATCTCAATCGCCGAGTTCAGGTCCGGTGCTTGCTCTAGTTCAATCAGTTGCTGTCGCAGCCAGTCGGGCAAGTGTTCGAGATCATTGACTCGTGCATCGCGCCCCATTGTGAGGAAAGGCCACAACTCGGTGAGAGGCTCCGTCATCCTCGCCGTGCGATAAGCGATGTCCCACTTCTCGGGCGGAGCGGCTTTTGGATCAGAGACGAGATTCACCTTGATCCCGACTCGCGCCCACTCCTTCACGAACTCTTCGGCACAGCGAACGATCGACTCGTCAGGTTCGCAGATCATCGTCAGTTCGGGGATCGTTCCGCCGAGCCTCTTCTTTGAAACGGTCACGAGCGCGAACGCCAATTGAACGTCGTGCTTCAATTGCTCGACAGTGGCGTTGTAGGCATAGCTCTTACTCGGGAAGACAGCCGTCGTCAGGCGCGATCGAGTCTCCGCAGACTTCTCGTTGCGGAACATTGTCTCTTTGAGGATCCGATCGCGATTGATCGCATAGCCGAGAGCACGACGGAATTCGTTGTTCTTCAGAGACTCGCTGCGCGAGTTGTATTGGAGCACGTGCGTCGTCGGCATGCCGTACGGTTCGACGTTGAACTCGTCGCTCGCAGCAATGCGACTCGCGAGCCAAATGGGCGGCGACGGATAGACCGAGATGTCGCCTCGCAGCAGCGCTTGCACTGCCGCTTCGTGAGTCACGTACTTCTTCTCGATGACTTCTGCGACATGAAATTGAGGAGTCGTATCGGCCTCAGGCACCGCTCGCCGATAGACCATTCGATTGGCAGCCTTCTCAACGATCTTGAAGCGTGAAGATGCAATCTGATCGCCGGCATTCGGCTCTGCAGCCTCGACGGATGTAAGAGAAGTTGCATTCGAGCTGAGGGGAAAGCGGAAGATTGCCTGCGGTCGAACGGGGATCGTCGAAAGGTTCACAACGAACTCGGTCGGCGACTTCACGCTCAGCGAGCGGACATAGTTCGAAAACCGCTCGTCATGTTGCGGCGAATTGCGATCGAGTCGCGCAGCCAATGTGCCGACGACTTGCGAGGCCGAGATCACGGGGTTCGCTTCCCAGTTCGAACGGCGCGGTCGCAAGTTGAAGACGATTTGCCGTCCGAGATCAGTCGGCGTCCACTCTTCGATGAAGCGAGATTGGTAGAACGGATTGCGCTCGACCTTCGAGATCTCGAAGAGGTCGACGGCCGTCAAACTCTCTTGTCGCTTTTCCTCTTGAGCCGGAAAAGCAAACGGTCCAGCGTCGCCCGCAAAGCGAACGACGCCAACGTTGAGCACCTGATATCGATTCGCAACCGAGCGATGAAAGTTTCGAAGTTGCGGATGAATCGGCCAGATGCGGCTCGCATCTTCGACAACGGCAAGTGCTTCAGAGTGCTTGCCTTGCTCGCGCAGGGTCTTCGCGTTGTCGAGCAGTTCATCGACTCGTTTGATAAACGTGCCGACCCACTTCTGAGCGACCGGATGCTCGGGATCGCGCTTCCTCAATCTCAACAGGTAGAAGCGCGCCCGCATCACTTCTGCTTTGTTGTACGAGCCTTCGATCAGCGCGTTCGCCGCAACGCCCATTTCCTGACGTAAGCCCGGATAAGCCGGAGCGATCGCGTGCAGTTCTTCGAAATACGCAAACGCGGCTTCGACATTGCCGGATGCGGTTTGCAGCTTTGCTTCTTCGAAGATCAAGCGGTTGCGGCGATCGGAATAGCCCGGCCAATCGGAGTAGCGTCGTTCGAGCACTAGCAGCATTTCGAACGCGGGGCCGAGCTTGCCTTCGTTCATCAGAATGTCGGCCCGCTTCAGCATCAGATCTTCGTGATACACGATGCGATCGACGTTCTTCGCGACGTTGAGTTTGAACTCTTTCCCGACGTCGTCTGCTTTCGCCATCGGCATCGGGATATCGGGATTAATGACGGCGGTCGTTTGAGGCTCCGGCTTCGGGGCTGCGGCGCCCTCTCCTTTTGGCGGCTCCGGCAAGAGAATCAGCAAGTTTTCGGCTTCATCCATCAACTGCCGGATGCGCTCGCGATACTGCTCGCCGCTTTCGCCCTGCTCCTGCTTCGGACGACGAGCCGTGCTCTTCAGATCTTCCAGTTGCTTCGCCATTTTGGCGACTGTGTCCGGTCGCGGAGAGACGGGCTGCACGACGAGCACTTCGTCGCGACGCGGCGGCCTCAAGACGATCCAATCAACGGGCGGCTTTGTGAGCAACTCTTCGACGGTCGGGATCGGCATCTCGTCGAACTTCTTCAACGGCTCGTCTTGCGCAGTGGTGCCATTCGTCACTGCTAGCAGCGCTGCAAAGACGAGAGCAAGAACGAGAGTCCGAAGACCACTCGAATGCACTGAGTTCGAACTCGTGAGCTTCATTGCGATTTGCCCGATGCGTCGCGTCGTTCCGACCGTCTGACACAAACTCATAATTAGGCTTTTCATCACTCGCCCCCTAGCAGGCTTTCAACGCGATGCAGAGCACCGTCAACCGTCGCGACGAGAATGAACTTCCCGGCTTTCACCGGTCCATAGTCAATCGAGTTATCGAGCATCACGGACTTCGCCTCAGCTCCGGTCTCCGGATTGAGCGCCTTTACGAGGCCGCCCTGAGTGGCGATCAACAACTTGCCTTGCTCAAGCAATGCGGCGTCAGCAAGCAAATCGCCCTCAAAGGGAACGGACCACAATTGCTTCAGGTTTTGATCGGCGTCGTAGCACTCGAGATTGCCGGCTGCGGTCGCGACGAGCAGTCGATTACCGGCGAGCGCCAACTTGCCAACAGCCGCGCTTGCGAGCTTTGCATCGGCAACTCGATCAAAGCCATTAACACTGAGAATCTGCAGCCGACCGCTCGCATCAGTGATGATGAGCTTGCCCTTATCGAGTACCGGAGCAACATCGACCGGATTCCCGAGCGCCACTTGATCGAGTTGCTGCAAGTGAGCAGTCGGGTTCGTGCGATACTCAAGCCGAGACAATTTGCCCTCAGCGTCGATCACGATGAGATGCGTCAGATCGAGAGCAATGACGTGCGACCATGCGTTGCGATTGGCTTGCTGCTGTCCGATCTGCGACAGGTAATCGTCAACGCGAGCGCCTCCAGTAACTCCGAACGTGCGCAGCTTTGTTGCTAACGGCACCGTCACACCGCCTGAGAGTGGGACGGGAGCACCGACCGGCGGAGCGTCGAGCACATACTCTTGCTCGATCTTGCCGATCGTATTGACGGTCCAAAGTCGCGGCTCTTTTCCGCCACAAGCAATCGCGAGCCTGCCTCCTGCCAATCGGCCCGCGAAAACCGGATCGGTCGTGCCTTCAGCGATCTTGATCGACGTCTCGACTTTGAATCGGAAGCCGCCGTTCTCAATCTCGGCGAGTGGAGTTTGAAATACATCTCCCGATGAATTCACGCAGACAAAGTTCTCACCGGCAACTTGAGCGGTCAGCAAGCCGGCGCCGAGCACTGTCTTCCATGCTGCGACCATTTCTTCGCCGTCGACTTGCAGCAGCGACATCGCACCGCTTTCGAGCAGCGTCCGACCGACATAAAGATTCTTGCCGATCGCTTGAATGGGCTGCCCGGTTGCTCCGAGATAGAGCCGCTTTGTCGTTGCTTCGCCGAGCGTTTCATTCGTCAGTTGGAACTGCTTCAAGTTGTCGCTCGAGACCCACAATCGTCCCCCGGCACCCGGCTGCAAGTAGATCGGTCCCGAGTACTCCGTCTGGGTCGGCGGCTTTGCGATTGGCAACAACTTCGGTTGCTCGGGGTCATCCGAAACGGTGTAGACCGAGAGCAATTCTTTCTCGCCTGCAACGAACAACTGATTGCCGCGAAGTGCGACGCGATCTTTGATCTGAGCAGCGACTCGCGCCGTCCCGACTTCCGGCATCGTCTTCTCAGTCTTACCCGCATCGAAGACGCGCATATTCGCGCCGTTGAGTTGATCGTTCTCGATCATCAGCATCGTTGAGCCCATTGGCATCAGCGGTACTTGAACCGCGCCGGGGCGCTGTCCGCTAAAGAGGACTCGCACGCATTCAAGCGGCTGCACGCTCAACGAATAGGAGATCGCTTCGTTGCCGGGCACGATGAGATTCGCGCCGTCTCTCGTGAGTGCCGGCGGCGAAACGACCGATTGCGAAAACGTCAGCTTGCTCGTGACCTCGCCCGTCTGAACGTCGACGCGAAAGAGGCTCTTGCCCGTCGTTCCAATGTAGATCTGATTGTTGTGAATGAGCGGTGAGCCACTTGCTCGATCACCGAGCGGTTGCCGCCAAATGAGTTCGCCCGTTTGACGATTCACGAAGATCAACTCTTCGTAGCGCGTATCGAAGCTCAAGAGAGCCGGTACCGCCGAATCAATGCTGACCGGGAAGAACGGCGAATCGCTGCCGATGCCGCGCCGCCAAACTGGGTCACCGGTCACGGTGTCAACGCCGTAGAGACATCCGCCCGCGACCGCCCAAACGGTGCGGCCTTCAGAGGTGTCTTCGGTCAGCACGCGCGAATGCAACGTGAGCGCGAGCGGCTTGCTGACTCCCTTACGGTCTTCGCGAATCGCAGCCCGATTCGCATCGTCGATCTTCACTGCCTTCTGCTCGGAGACGAGCGTCTGCTCCAGCAATTGATTGAGCTTTCGATCCTTCTCCAAATCGGGATAACGATCAATCAGTCGGCGGCGTGACGCTAAGGCTTCGATCGGCTGATTCGATTTGTTGAAGCGGTCGATCTCGGCATAAGTCGCTTGAGTCGTATTGGCTTTGAGGATCGCGGCCTCAGCCTTCTCTCGTGCGATCTTGATCTTCTTCTTTGCTTCGGTCGGCGGCTTCTCAGCGTCGGAGTAGCGCTCCAGCAAGATGACGGCTTCATCCGAAACTTTGACGAGATCCGGAGCACGATTCTTCTCTGCAGTCTCCAATGCCCCGACTGCGATCTTGCGGGCGTAGTCAGCGAGTGCTGCGTTCTCTTCGCCGAACGATTTCACCTCGCGGCAATCAGCGATCATCTTGTTGAGCGCATCGAGTCCCGAACTCCATTCAGGGGCCGCGCCATTGATCGACTTATCGACGCGCACTTTGCCGAGCCGAATGCGAGCTTGATCGCCGAGATCATCTTTCGGATGGTCGACGATGAATTGCTCGAGCGCAATCATCGCGGTCGAGTACTGACCGGCGGAGATTTGCTCATCAATCTGCTTTAGCTGCGCGTTGACGGTCTCGCGCTTGATCATGAAGAAGTAGATGCCGCAGAGCAGGGCGAGCACGACGATCGTGAGGCTCAACCCGAGAATTAGCGGAGACTTCGTAATCTCTTGCTCGCCGGGACGCAGCGCTCGCTCGCGGCGCATTTCTCGCTCGGACTTGCCGCCTTTGCCGCCCTTCTCTTTGCCTTCATCGCGACCCGGACGATCGCTTCCCCGATCGTCATCGCGGGCTCGATCAGCTTTGCGATCGGCCGGCTCATCGCGTTTTGCTCCGCCGCGTTTGAGCATCGGAGCTTTCTTGCCTCCGCCGTCGTCGTCATCGAGCAAATCGTCGCCATCGAGAACGTCACCATCATCGAGTGGTTCGAGGTCATCGTCGTCGAGCCATTCGGGCTTACCGCCTTTGCCTGCCATCTGTTGTCGTTCCTTAGGTAGTGGCGCTGATTCCGTTACGCGAAGAGACTCGATCAATTACGAGTGCAAGCAGCACTCATCTGCTTTCGCTCGGGCCTGCTTCATCGAACGTGCCTCGGATCGGCATGCGACTCAATGAAACGAGTCGATTCGCAACTCTCACCGCAAGTAACTCTGACTGGTCACCGCGAACCGATAGGCGTTGTTTTCTTTGCGAACTGAGAAGTAGGTCTTGCGAATCTCGGTCGTCTTGCGATTGCGATATTGCTGCTCGACGTTTGCCAGCAAGTTCTCGGTATTGGGATCATAGAAGTGAAGCAGTGTTGCCGGTTCCGCGTTGATCCCGGCCTTCTTGAAGAGGTCGACGTCAACTTTTGCTCGCCCGCCGCCGCGCCATCGGAAGTAAAGACGCTGCTCGCCTTTGCCGGACTTCGTTTCGCGCATTGTCGGCTTCGCTGCCGAGAGATTCGTGATCATCACCAATCGCCCGTCGGGAAAGAGTGCCCCGAGTTCGATCTTGAAGAAGTCGAGTTGCTTTGCGTACTCGTCGAGCGTGCCTTCATCGAAGCGCACGACCCAACGATCTTCGCGAGCAATACCGCCGCGCAAGCCTCCGCCCGTTCCTAACGGCTTTCGGCCGTTGCCCGTCGGACTTCCGCCGCGACCGCCGGAACCAGTTCCTCCGACGACGAACTCTTCTCCGGTCGGGTTCTTACTGACGCTCGGCGCGGCCATTGCGGTATCAAAGGCTTGAACGACATCGCCCGAGCCTTCGCCGCTAAGACTCTCACTCACATCAGTCGAAACCGCTTCGGCGATCTCCGAGAGCGCTTCGGTCGCGCCGGATGTTTGCTCCGCCATTCCGGGAGCGAGCGCTGAATTCGGATCGGTCGGGTTGAGATTGAACTCACCAGTTCCGTCGATGTCCCCGTCTTCATAGCCGCCTTCGCGAGCAATGATTTCGACCGGCATTACGGGCGGTTCGGGCTCAACCGTTCGAACGGTGAGCCACAATGCGATGAGCCCGGCAAGCACTCCGGCAAACGCAACAGCACCGAGCATGACTCCGGACGACGCTTTGTCATAGCCGGTCAGTCCCATAACGGGCTTCGGCTTCACGGCTCCTCGTGACGGCTTCACGGGCGCAGGTGCGGTCGCCATAAGAACGGCTTTCGAAGACGTGAGAAGTGAACTTCAGCAGAAGCGCCGAAGGGCGAAGTGACGGGCGTTCGCTCGCATGCTGGAAGCAGGCGAATTCATCGAGTGGCTACTTCTCGCGTTCGATCAGCGGCTTCGAATTGACGGTCTCATCAACCTCAAAATCACTGCGCTGCCTGCGCTTCAAAGTCCTCTGTTTCGTCTGACTTTGATTGCTTGTCACAGCGATCAAGCGTGCCCCAATTCGACTCGAAAAGATCGCTGAATCGGTGCGAGACGACCCTCGCTCAGTAGCCATTCAATAGCCCTCGCAAAGAGATGCGGGCCGAATGTAGGTCGCGATTTTCAGAGTGTCAACGAGCTCAAAAATGCTATGAACACAGCGTTTCTTACGCTCTCGGCGACCCTCGTTGACCTCTCATTCAAGCCTGTTTTGAAGCGTTGTCGGCACCCATTTAAGTAGCTACAAGGCTCGCCGCCATTCGGCCATTTCCCGTCTTCATCTCAGATCTGAATCACTTCCCTTCGGAGCGGATATGGTTTCGTCGAATCTCAAATCAGTCCTCTTGGGACTCGAGGTCTTCGTCTACTCGGTGCTCGGCATTGTCGCCTTATACGGCGCCTATTTGGCCTTGCTCCTCTTCCGCCGCATCAAGGCGAAACGCTTCGCGAGCGACAAAGCTGCTGACGAGTTTCTCGACGACGTTCGCGACATGCTCGACAAGCAGGACTACGACGGAGTTGCCGATCTCTGTGACTCGCCCGGCTACTGGGCGAAAGCCGTCCCGCAATTGATCCTCGTTGCCTTAGCCAATCGTACGAAGCCGATGGCGCGACTGAAGCGCATCGTCAATCAAGAGTTTGAGCGAGAGGTCACGACCGAACTGGAATACTCGCTCGCATGGATCGGCACCTGCGTGAGATCCGGCCCGATGCTCGGACTGCTCGGAACGGTGCTCGGCATCGTTGTGACGTTCAGCAAGCTGGCTGAAATGGGCGCGTCCGGCGGCGACCCCAGCAAGCTCGCAGGCGGTATCGGTACTGCTTTGTTCGCAACGGCACTCGGACTAACGGTCGCGATTCCGCTGACTCTGCTCGGAGCTGCGTTTCACGTGCGCGTCGGTCGTCTTGAGACCGACGTTCGCATCTACATGAGCGAGTTCTTCGACGAACTCGAAGCGTCATTGGCAAAGAGCCCGAAGAAGTAGTGGCAGTTTCGAGTCGTTCGTCTCGGTCCTCTGCCGCTCGCAAGAGACAGTCAAACTCGCTGTCTTTTTCGAGGATTGCAGCCGTTGACGAATGACCTTTGTTGAGGACTTCCATCATGTCAGACGGCGGCGGCATCGAGGGCTCGAAGCGGAAGAAGGTCAAGCACGACGAAGAAATTGACGTCGCGCCATTGATCGACTGCACCTTCATCTTGCTGATGTACTTCATCGTGCTGCAGGCACTCTCGCCGAGAATGGATGCGAACGTCCCGGCGGCCGAGCACGGTTCGGCGATGAAGCAAGAGTCCGCATCGATCATCACGATCAAGAACAATCCGACGACTCAGCAGACGTCGATCCTGTATGGCGAAGATGGCAAGACAGAAGGCACGGTCGCGGGCGTCACAACGTTTGTGGAAGACGGCCTGCGAAAGCAGAAAAACAACGTGATCATCATGGCTGATCGCGAAGTTCCGCACGGCGTCGTGCAGCAAGTCTTGAAAGCCGCCGCGAAGGTCGACGGGGTCAAGCTCGGCATCGCGGTGCAGGACAAAAAGAAGAAGTAGCGAACGGGCTTTGCTCGACCTGAAGACAACGGCTCTCGCACTCATGCAGTGGCGTAGTTTGAGTCCGAAGATCGCGAGATCTGTGTCAAGTTTTCGGAGTGAGTGGTATGGCGATAGCCGCACACACCGGGCCTCGTCGGATTAAATTCAATATGACGATTAAGAGTAGCGCCATTGGCGCAATCTATTACACAATTCCGATCACGGGTTGAGAGTCTTCTTAATCTTAATCGTACTCTTAATCTCATATCCGTCTTTCGCAGGCTCGTCCGTCTGAGGCAATGCCTCGCTAAATCGTCTCTAACTCACTCCGGACTTCCCGCATGACCGAGATCCGCTTCCGCTGCAAGCACTGTCAAAAGCGAGTTGCCTGTCCCGAGAAGTTCGCCGGACGGACGGTCGATTGCCCGAACTGCAAGAACAAGATCACCGTCCCCGCGCCGGAGCCGAAAGAAGATCATCACTTCGAGGGCGAAGAAGAGGACGAGTTCGGCGGCTCGAACAAGAAGGGCAATGAGTTCGGAGAGCTCGACCTCACTCCAATGGTCGACGTCACGATGCTGCTGCTGATCTTCTTCATTCTCACTGCTCGCTACATCGAGCAGCGCACTCTGCCGACGCCTCCGCCGACAGCACAGAAGAAGGACGACGGTTCGGGCGGCAGCGGCTCATCGAGTCAGACCGACTTCGAAGACATCGCAGAGGCATCAATCGTCGTGACGATCAACGAGCGGAATAACTACCTCGTTGACGACGTCCCGATCGCCCCGACCGAGCTTGCGAACAAGATCCGCGCGAATCGCACGGCGGATAAAGCGGAACTCGTCATCGACGCGCACCCGGCAGCAATTCACGACGCCGTCGTGCAAGTGATCGACATCGCCAATGAGATCGGCATTCAGAAGATCCGCCTGACGTCGAAGTCTGATGACGATTAGTCGGCGGAACGTTGTCTTGCGGCGAAGCCGCAGCCGATAGTCGCCTTTCGCTCCGCGAAAGGAAGCTTTTGCGGAGCAAAAGCCGACAATCCCTCTCGCAGCCTTAACGACCTTTGATCGCAGCAGCCTTCTTCACGAGTTCAACGAACTCAGCACGGCGTCCAGTGCGATCTCCTTCAGCCAGTCCGCTTGCGGTCTCGGCAATGTCATCGAGCTTCCATTGCCCGGCGTGCTTCGACCGACGCAACTGCATGCCGAAGTTCGCGACGGAGGCCGCCCACATAAGATCGTTGCTCGGGACGATCTTCTTTCCGGCGATGTCGTCGACGACGTAGTCGATCGTCTTCACGCTCGTCTCAGCATCGGGCAGCTTGTAGCGCAGCTTCACCGTGAAGAGGTCATCGGCAACGTCCGCAGGCACCTTCTTCGCGGCATCCTTTGCTTCGACCAGCTTGCGATCGGCTGCTTTGTCGGCAGCGGCGTACTTGAGCGGATCGACTCCCGACGGCTTCGGCCACTTGCCGACCGGCACGATCTCGTAGAGCGCGGTCACGGTATGCCCGGCTCCGATTTCACCGGCGTCCTTTGTGTCGTCGTTGAAGTCTTGAGCAGCGAGCGTGCGGTTCTCGTAGCCGATCAAGCGATAGGCTCCGACCGTCAGCGGGTTGAACTCGACTTGCAGCTTCACATCTTTCGCGACTGTGTAGAGCGTGCCGACGAGTTCCTCATTGAAGACCTTGCGGGCCTCATTGAGGTCGTCGATGTAGCCGTAGTGACCGTTGCCTTTGTCCGCGAGCTTTTCGAGTTTCGAGTCCTTCAAGTTGCCCATTCCGAAACCGAAAATGCTCAAGTAGACGCCGGTCTTTGCCTGCGTCTGAATGAGCTTCACGAGCTCGTCATCGCTGCTGATGCCGACATTGAAATCGCCGTCGGTGCAGAGAATGACGCGATTCGCGGCCTCTTTATTGAAGTGCCGCAGAGCTTGCTCGTAAGCGAGATTGATGCCCGCCGCTCCGTTCGTTGAGCCGCCCGCATTGAGCCCATCAATCACCGTCATGATGCGAGCTTGCTCGTTGCCCGTCGTCGGTTCGAGCTTCAGTCCCGCGTCACCGGCATAGGTCACGATCGAGATGCGATCAGTCTCACTCATCTCTTCAACGAGCAACGACATCCCGCGCTTCACGAGCGGCAGTTTGTTCGGCGTCGCCATTGAACCCGAGACGTCGATCAAGAAGACGAGATTGGTCGGCGGTCGTTTCGCTTTGTCGATGTCTCGTGCTTTCAAACCGATGCGAGCGATGTAGTTATCCTTACTCCATGGACAAGGCGCGGCATCAGCGAGCACTGAGAAGGGCTGCCCGTCTGCCGGCTGTGCGTACTGGTACGAGAAGTAGTTCACGAGTTCTTCGACACGAATCGCACTCGGCGGCGGAAGTTGTCCCTGCGTGAGGAACCGTCGCATGTTGGCATACGAAGCCGAATCAACGTCGATCGAGAACGTCGACAGCGGAGACTCTTGAGGCACGAGAAACTCGTTCTCGGTAATGGCTTCGTAGGCTTCGGTGTTCGGTGCTTGTTCGCGTGATTCTCTCTGCAAGCTGAGAGCATCGAGCCCTAGAGCCGTTTTCTCATCGAGCTTCTTGCGAGCGTCCTCACGCAGCGCCAATTGCGTGTCGGCTTTGCCCTTTTCGTTTTCAGCAAGGCCCGAAAGCTTACGAGCAGTAGCGACTGTCGCAGTCGGTCCTGAAGCCGCCTTTGCCTCCGCCGGCTTGCCTTCGACACCAAATGCTGGCGCAGCGAGTCCTGCACTCGGGGCAGTGCCATCACGCGCCTCGGCGGCTACTGCACGCGATCCAGCGGCGAACTTCGCGTCATTGCTTTTCGCTTCGTCTTCAAGTCGAACAGCCGCGCCCCGCGATGAGTTGAGTGCTCGCATTCGTTCGCCGTTTGTCGGGGCACTCGAAACAACTGGCTTGCGCTTCGCGAGAGCCTGAATCTTCTCCGCTGGAGGCGCCGCTGCCGGAGCAGCACCCGCAGCAATCGGAGCTGTCGCCACTAAGGGAGCCGCCGGTGCGTCGTCGGAGACGACGTTGCGTCGCATCGCTCTTGAAGCGCCCGAACCTTGTGCAACGACCGACTCATTCAACTTCTCCCGCTTTTGCAGACGACTGGCGTCCGAAATTGGCGGACTTTCAGTCACGCCCGCACCGAATATTTCCCGGTCCGTTTTGGTCGCGACTCGATACGGAAGCGACTTATTCGAGTCGTCCGACGTCGGTCTTCCGGCCATTTGCTTACCGCCGAATCCCTCGGATTCTTGAGCTTCATTGAGCAGCGTTGATCGAGTCACAACGCTGAGCTTGTCAAGCGATTTGTTCTCCCCGGACTCATCGAGTGCTCTTCCCGCTTCGACTTTCAGCGAATGACGAGCAGTCATCGCCACTTCAGCAACCTCTTTCTCGTCGTCCTGAATCGTTGCCACTGAGACGACGGCGTCTCGCTGCGGATCGCGCGGCAAGACGAGTGCGATACCGACTAGGGCTGCAGCCGTTAGACCGAGACTCAGCCAGCGCCAACTCAAGCTGACTCGCTCTCCTTCGTGCTCTGTAGCAAGAGTTACCGCAGGCTGTGCGGGGCTCGGCGCCGCCAGTGAGGCAGCAAGCTGAGCTTCGATTGCTTGCCGCTGACTGCTCGTCAAAGCCGGCACGGGCTCAGCGGCCAGTTCGCCTTTCACGAGATCAATCGTGTCTTGAATTTCAGCCAATGCCGCGCGGGCTTCAGCGGACTCTTCGAGCAAACGCTCGATCTCGAGTCGTTCGTGCTCGGGCAATTCGCCCAGCGCAAACGCTGTCAGTCGCGGGTCATTCAGATCGAACGGATTCATGCTGGAAACTCCCGCTAAGAGGAGAGGTGTAAGTTTTTCAGTGGTCGCCTTTCGCTCCGCGAAAGAGCGTCTTCAAACGCTGGAACTACCGATCGACATCATTCGCGAGTGGACGACTCAAAGACGCTCTTTCGCGGAGCGAAAGGCGACCGTTCAACCGCTAACTCAGCACCGGCTCGCGATAGCCGGCGGTCTTCAGCAGCTCCCGCAAGCGTTTGAGCCCGACATGTAATAAGAAGCCCACATTGGTCACGGTGAGGCCGGTGACTTCGGAGATTTCCCGGTAGCTCAGCTCGTTCTGAAACTTGAGCCGGATGACTTCCTGCTGATTGGGCGGAAGCTGAGGAATGAGGCTCAAGACCTTTGACGTCGTCTCATGCATCTCTGCGACGTCATGCGCAGTGTCGACTGCCGACGACATGCGTTGATCTAAATCCATCACGGTCGACATACGACGTTCCTTTCGATGAACGTCCAGCGCGCGATTCCGGCAGACGGTGAAGAGCCATTGAGAAAGGTGCTGCTCGATGCTGGCGCGGTCCTCTTTGCAGAGTTTGAGGAACGTGTCTTGAACGACATCGCGTGCCGTTTCGAGATCTCCGCTCATGCGCAGCGCATACCTCAAGAGTGGCCCTTCAAACCGATCGAGCGCCGAGCGAATCCACTCGGCATGCGACTCGGTCGCAGAGCTTAAGCTTGAAGTGTCTCCATCAAGCGGCGGAGCAGCCGAACGCAATGCGCGTCCGGCTTCAGTGTGCTTTCCGTTATTGGCCATCCTCATCCCCGGAAGTCAGGTGCTGGCGTGCCATGACGACGAATGACGCCGCAGAGTGTTAGAGCCATTTTGAAAGGTTGTGGGAAATAGTTGCGCGACTGCTGCGCGGCACAATGGCAGAAGAGAAGAAGAGGACTCATAGGACGCAGAGGACGAATGGGACCAATACGAGTCCGGCACCGGCAGGCATCACTCCTATCAGTCTTATTCGTCCTCTACGTCCTATGAGTGCGATTGACCGTCGCGCCGTTGCTTGCGCGTCTGTCGTTTGCCGCCTATCGTCCCGGCCCGCGTTTCGTCGGTCGTGCTCGTTCGCGACCGCCTACGAATCTCTTCGAGGAAAGGATGACTCATGCTGCGCGTTCTGATCTTGTTGTTCGCGGCGCTTCCCGGATTGGCCTTCAGTGCTGAAGCTGATCGGCAGTTTGAAGATCTCACGACCGAGTACCTCAAAGGCCACTTTGCTTTTCGACCGGCGAGCGGGGTGAAACTCGGATTACATGAGTACGACGGGCAGATGCCGGTCTTCGATAAAGCGTCGCTCGATGCTGAGTACGCTCGGCTGCAAGCCTTCGATCAGCGACTCACCGCGTTTCCGTTCGAGAAGCTCGGCACGGAAGCGAAGATCGACTTTCAAGTCCTGCGAGCGGCAATCAAAGAAGAGTTGTTTACGTTTGATGGCAGCGAAGCCTTTACTCGCAATCCGATGACGTACCCTCGCGCGTTCAAGCCGAGCATGTATCTCACGCGGTCATGGGCACCGTTCGAAGACCGCTTGCGGCTCATCATCAAGATGGAGCGACGCACTCCCGAACTGTTTGCGAACGCACGAGCGAACCTCAAAAAGCCGCTGTCGCGAGCCTTTGTCGAGACTGCAATTAAAGTGACAGACGGCGGTGCAAGCTTCCTTGAGAAGGACGTGAAGCTCGCGATCAAAGATGTCGCGGATAAGAAACTGCTCGCCGAATTTGATGAAGCCAATCAAATCGCGATTCGTGAACTGCGCAGCTATTCGCAGTGGCTGAAGACCGAGCAACTGCCGCATGCGCAAGAGCGATTTGCACTCGGTCGCGAGAAGTATCACCGCATGGTGCGCGAGCAGGAGTTAGTCGAAGCGGCTCCCGAAGAGATCCTCAAGATCGGCATGCGGGAACTACGGCGCGAGCAAGAAGTCTTCCGCGCGGCCGCAAAGGTCATTGATCCCAATAAGCCCGCGCTCGAAGTCTTCTCGGTGATTCAGAACGATCATCCGACCGCCGCGAACTTGATCCCGGACATCGCGAAGAACTGCGAGTCCATTCGGCAATTCATCCTCGATAAGAAGATCTGCTCGATCCCGTCTGAAGTGCGTGCCGTTGTCACTGAGACTCCGGCTTACAACCGCGCGACGAGCTTTGCTTCAATGGATTCACCGGGACCGTTCGAGAAGAAGGGACTCGAAGCCTTCTATTACGTGACTCCGGTTGATGCTCTTTGGACAGCGGTGCAACAGAAAGAGTGGCTGACTGCGTTTAATTATTACACGAGCGACGTGCTCTCGATTCACGAAGCCTATCCCGGCCACTACGTGCAACATCTGCATGTGAATGCGTCGGCGGCGAGTCGGTTGCGCAAGATCTTTTCGAGCTACGCCTTCGTCGAAGGATGGGCTCACTACACCGAGCAAATGGTGCTCGATGAGGGCTTCGGTTCGAGCGACAAGATTCAGGCGGCGAAGTACCGCATGGCGCAAGCGGACGAGTCGCTGCTGCGCTACTGCCGCTTGTGCTGCGCCATTCAGATGCACTGCGGCGACATGACCGTCGATGAGGCGACGAAGTTCTTTCAAGACAACTGCTACTACGCCGAGCAACCCGCGCGACAAGAAGCGGTGCGCGGCAGCTTTGATCCGGGTTATTTAAATTACTCACTCGGCAAGCTGATGATCTTCAAGCTGCGTGAAGATTGGCGCAAGCAGGAAGGCGACAAGTTCTCGATGCAGCGCTTTCACGACACCTTCTTGGGGCAAGGCATGCCTCAGATTCCTCTGCTGCGACAAAGCATGCTGAAGGACAAAGCGCAGTGGGCAGCGGCGCTTGAGTAGCGCTTCGAGTTGACGCCACTTGCTGCTGATCAAAAACGAAACCGCGACTGGCTGCTGTTGAGGCGTTTGCTCATCAGCAACCAGTCGCGGTCGTTTTTGCCCTGTCATCTTTAGTCGCACGTCCCCTACTCCAATTTCTCTTTGAAGCAGACGGT
Source organism: uncultured Planctomycetaceae bacterium (assembly GCA_964573505.1). Classification (GTDB taxonomy): domain Bacteria; phylum Planctomycetota; class Planctomycetia; order Planctomycetales; family Planctomycetaceae; genus AM-0621. The sequence goes on from CAZNMS010000118.1 coordinate 15,994, forward strand.
TAAGGATCAACCGGCGGAGGCGCGATTGGCGGCGAAATCGGCGGTGGCGCGATCGGCGGCGAGATCGGCGGTGGCGCGATTGGCGGCGAGATCGGCGGTGGCGCGATTGGTGGCGAGATCGGCGGAGGCGCGATCGGCGGCGAAATCGGCGGAGGCGCGACTGGTGGCGGCGATGGCATGTGAGACCTTTCATTGCCAGATACCAAACATTGTGGCCTTGAATTCAGCGCTCGCTGTTCAAGCCGAGCATTCTTATGCCGACTACATCCATAGAGTTCAATCGTGCAAGCGGGACAGCGGATAGCGCGCGATTAAGAATTTACTCTGAGTCCGAGAACCCTCGATGCAACCGCTGTAATTCGCATTGCATCCAATGCTGGATGCAGACAGCGTCATTCAACCGCAAGAAGCAACTCGCGCTTTCCGAGCATGATTGCGATTGCCTCTGCCGGTCGCTGACATCCGGCACATCGTCCGAACGCTCATCGTTACTTCAGTTGAAGAGAGTGCCGATTCATGGAACTGTCGATCGTCAAGTTGTCTGAGATGACTCCGGGCCAATCCGCGGACACGTTCGCCTTATTGGGTTCTAAGGAGCAGGCTCGAACTCGCGACGATAAGCCGTACTACAAGGTGACGTTCCGCGACGCGAAGCGGTCCGCGGTCGCGATGATTTGGGCGGATCATGCACTCTTCAGTGAGTGTGAACTGAATTGGAAGCCGGGCACGTTCTACAAGCTGCGCTGTCGCTATCAGGAGAACTCGTTCGGCTCGCAAGTCGATATCGACCGACTGCGTCCGATCAACGATGCCGATCGCCAGCAGGGCTTCTCACAAGACGACTTCTTCGCACGCACGCGCTTCAATCGCGAAGAGATGTTTGCTGAGTTGCTCTCGATCGCGCGGACGCACATCACCGAGTTGCCGCTGCAGCGATTAGTCGTCGAGATGCTGACGGAGAATGCCGAGCAAGTGATGCAGCATTCGGCAGCGGCTCAGAACCATCATGCCTTCATTGGAGGCTATCTCGAGCACACTCTCTCGGTTGTGCGAACGGCCGTCTTTTTGGCCGACAAATATGCCGCCTACTACACCGACATGAAGCCGGCGCTTTCGAAGTCATTGATCGTTGCCGGCGCCGTGCTGCACGACATCGGCAAGTTGCACGAGCTCGCACTCAAGCCCGACGGATGGCAGTTCACCGCTCAAGGCCGCTTGATCGGGCACATCTTGATTGGCCGCGACATGATGCGTGCGAAGGCCGCGACGATCGCGGATCTCGATCCGAATACGGCACTGCATCTCGAACACATCATTCTCTCGCACCAGAATTTGCCCGAATGGGGCTCGCCCGTTGCGCCGCATACTCCCGAAGCGCTGCTCGTGCACTTCGCCGACGATATGGACGCGAAGTTTCATCAGATGGCGGTGCATTACGAAGCCCGCTGGCCGGCCGATGCAGAGTTCACGACTCGCAACAACGTGCTGAAACGCAGCTTCTTCTTAGGACTGCGCGGCGGTCAGTAAGTAAGTGCCGCGACGACAGCGATCGCTTGCGTCAGTTGAGATCCTGCCGGCGAATTCTTGTACGACGGACTTGTAGTCCGTCGCGCCTCGTCTTCGACGGACTTCAAGTCCGTCGTACCGGTATGAACCCATCTGTCTCTCGCCTAAGGCACGAAGCGTCATGAAAACTGAGTTCGTGAATTCTGTGCCGAATCTCGTGTGAGGAGTTGTTGGAAATCATTCGCCTGCAATTCGACTTACATAGGCTCATCCGCAGTTCTGCTTTGCTGAATACAGCTTCCTACGGATGGCAAAGCCCGGCTGCGGATGAAGACGAGTCGGCTTGATCGGCAACTCAAACCCGCATTGCTGACGCTCGTCGGTCTGAAGATCAGCTTTGCTTGCATCGTCAAACGGAGTGCCGCATTCGAGATTGGGCTTCGAAGCAGAAATGGCGCGGCGTGCCTATCATCAGCCGAGGCCAGTTCCGAATAGAGTCGAAATCATTGGCACACAGGAGTTCGAAATGCGTGCGGTAGCAGTGCGACGTTGGTTCGCAGGCATGTTGGTGGCGGTCGTCGTTTGCCTCAGTGGAATCGCGGCGGCGCAGGATCAAGGCGGAGCGATCCTGCCGAAGACCTTCAACGATGCGGATGGCGAACATCGCTATGCCTTGTTCCTGCCGAAGGATTACTCAGCCGACAAGAAGTGGCCGGTGTTGCTTTTCTTACATGGAGCCGGCGAACGCGGGTCTGACGGATTGATTCAGACAAAGATCGGCATCGGACCCGTCTTGCTGAAGCGCGCATCGACGTTCCCCTTCATCGTGGTGATGCCGCAATGCGAAGACGTGCAAGGTCGGTATCTCGCCGGTTGGCTGCCCGAGACAAAGGACGGACGGCGCGCACTCGCGATCCTCGATGAGGTCGAGAAGAAGTACTCGGTCGACTCATCGAAGCGCGTTTTGAGCGGATGGTCGATGGGCGGTTATGGAGCATGGGCCATTGCGGCGGCGACTCCGCAAAAGTGGTCGGCGGTCGTGCCGCTTGCTGGAGGCGGAGATCCGAAGTCGGCATCGGCTTTGACCGACCTTTCGATTTGGGCCTTTCATGGTTCGAACGATGGCGCGATTCGTCCCGATCAATCGCGCGCGATCATCTCGGCCATTCGGCAAGTCGGCGGCACTCCGCGTTTGACGGAAGTGACTGATGGCGAGCACGACATCAATCCCGTCGTCTTCGACAACGATGTCCTCATTAAATGGATGCTCGATCCGAAGACGACTGATCCGATTGGCATCACGCTGCGAGCGACGCCGACCACAACGAGTGCGATGACTCAGACGCCGTTCATTCCGGCGGTCGAGATCAATCGCGCGGTCACGTTGCGATTGGGGAACGACATGCTCGACGCCCTCTCGATGTCGTTGCATGAGCAGATTCCAAAGGAAGCTCTGCAAGGCAGCATCGGGGACCTCTATGACTCGACGGTCGTTGAAGGGCGGCAATTCAGTATCGCGTTTGGCGGCATCGGTTATTCGGCGAGTGTCTCGCGCGTGCGGCTGAAGGCGTACAAGCAAGACCGATTGAATATCTCGATCGGCATTAAGGATGCTCTGCTGCGGATTGGCGGCACGTCGGTGACCGGCCGCGATCATTCGGCTCAAGCAGGGCCGATCGACATCGTGATCGGATATCGCGAACCCGTTTGGCTCAGCGTTGATGTCTCTCCGACGTTTGAGAACAGCAAGCTGAAGCTGAAGGTTGCGGCCGCTCGTTTCGATATCCCGAACGACAACTGGTACGTGACCGCTCCGGCAGGCGTTTCTGTTCGCGGCTTCGGCATGACGCGCGAAGCGGTCTCGAACGGACTCGTGAATGGTCTCTACGGCAACAAAGCACGCATTGAAGGTGAAGTACTGGCGGTCGTTCCGAAGCTCGTTGCTGAATTCGAATCGAAGTTGTCGATGGCTGAGGCCGATCAATTGGTGCAAGGCTTTTGGCCGTTGCCCGTCTATCGCCCGCGTCTGAAGGTGAAGCCGGAAGATGCTTCAGTTGATGCGAACGGCGTTTCGATTGTGCTCGGACTGGTTGCGTCAGCGATCGACGATAAGCCGCCAGTTGGAGGTATCAGAAAAGTTGCACTCACTGACATCAAGGCGAAAGAGTTCGTCAACGGAGCGGACCTCACTGTCGGCGTTGCGCCCAACATTCTGAATCCACTGACTCAAATGCTGGTCGATGCAAAGGTCGCGCGGATTCATGTTCTCGACATTCCCGAAGCGGCGTTCGCAGAGTTCATCGACGACCGCGCGATGGCCGAAGTCTTCCCGGAACTCAAACGCTACGGCAGCGATTTGTTGTTGTGGTCCGAGCTATCGCTGGCGGCGCCGATCACCGTGCGCGGCGGATCTAAGCCGGATGAAATGGCGTTCGCTGTGCCCGAGATGCGGATCTCGGTTTCAATCAAAGCGAATAAGGACGCGGCTGAATGGAAGCCGTTTGCCGAGCTGCCGATCAAGCTCGCTCATTCAACGGTTCCCCGACTGATGAAGGTTGATCGCTATACCCGGCTGTTCCAGTTGCAGTGGAACGGAGATCCCGAGATCGACGTCGAGCCGCGCTTTGCTGAGGGCTATGTCGCGCAGGACAAGACGATCAATCGCGAGCCATTGCTCAAGCTCGTCGACAACGCCTGGCGCGGATGGGTCGGGCACGGACCGGCAGCGCAGACTCCGATCAACGACGTCACTGTCGGCATCGCAAAGCTGCGTCTCAATCAGCTCGAATGGAAGTCGCCGTTATTGCAGATCACGTTCACATCGCCCGGCGTGAAGCTGACCAATAGCAGCAAAGAACTCTTCACCTATGAGACGAAGGGCCCCTTCAGCAATTGGGGCGGGCCGTATGTGCTTGAGCCCGGTAAGTCGCACGAGTACCCGATCGCTTATCCGCTGACCTACCGGCAGAACGTCGACGGTCAATATGTCGTCTACACACTCGACCCCGGCTCGCACTCAGAGTTCCGCGTCCCGTTGAGCGGCGGCAAGCCTCAGTTGTTTCAAGCACGTGAGGAACTGAGATCGGGCGACGAGCAATAATTGTTACTGTCGACCATAGTCAGACGCAGAGCCGCGCAGCGCTCTGAAAAACTGACTCTTGCGCTTCTAAGTCGACAGCTCACCTTCGCGTTTCCGTAGCCGAGATCGTCAGATCTCGGACGCTTGAAATGCCTG
>CAZNMS010000119.1:0-20636 GCA_964573505.1 uncultured Planctomycetaceae bacterium
GATCGGAACTGCAAACTCTGCTGACCGACCTGCGACTTCGAGTGGAAGACGCATTGCACCGAGGATTGGCGAGTGTCAACAAACTGACTGCCGGTCGCTGCCGCAGTCTCTTAACTCGCCCCGAAGCCTTGTGGGTGTTCGCCTCGAAAGAGGGCGTCGAACCCACGAACTACGCGGCCGCACCCAGAGGGTACCCGGCAATTCGCCCGTTGGTGGTTCTGCGGCGTCTGACGTACGGAACGAAGAGTCCGGCTGGTAGTCGCGTCGTGGAGACGCTTTAAACGATCGTCGAGACATGTCGCCAACAAGGCTGCGACGCGATCGAGCTCATCACCGAAGCCATCAAACAAGCCCGACTTCGCCAACCTCTCCCCTCGCTGCTCCCCGCCGCGTGAACGGCTACGAATCGCCGCGACCGAGATCACACTGGATTGAGGCAGGCAATTTGACCGCTTTTGCGGTTTTTGAAAAAACGCGGGAACTGCCGAGAAATCGTCTTCGTCTCAGTGCCAGTTTGCACCGCCCTGCGCGCTTTCTGCTGCCTAACTGAGCTGAGAATTCAACTCGGACGAAGTGGCTGATGAGCGTTGCTGAGACGATCGCTGACGCAGAAAAGTTCCCGAGACTTCGTAAAGCCATTGAGACGCTCGGTCTTGCCGCCTTCACCGACGCCTCAATTGCAAATCGCTATAGCCGACAGAATCGGTCCTTTGGCGCAGTCCTTTAGCCTGCTTGAACTTAGGTTTTCATTCCGATTGTTCGCAAATAGAGTCTCGTGATAGTTTCGCTCGCAGAGTTTGCCTAATCGGCTCACCTTTCCGCACTCATCTCTCGGCTGTTCGGCCGCCTAATTGGAGTTTGCTGTCATGGCAGAAAATCGAGGCGTTTGGGGAATTGATATTGGTCAAGCAGGGCTCAAAGCCATTCGGCTGAAGTACGCCGAAAGTGCGAAGCAGGCCCTCGCGGTTGCGTTTGATTACATCCCGCATCCGAAATTGCTCAGTCAGCCCGATGCGAATCCCAAAGAGCTTATTCAGCAGGCTCTGCAAACCTTCTTATCACGCAATGATACTCGCGGCGATCAGATCGCGATCAGCCTTCCGGGTAGCACGGCGTTAGCGCGGTTTATTCAGTTGCCGCCCGTTGAAGAGAAGAAGGTTGCCGACGTCGTTAAATACGAGGCCAAACAACAAATCCCGTTTGCCCTAGAGGACGTGATTTGGGACTTTCAAACGCTTGGCGGCGGTATCGTCGAAAGCGGCTTCATGCTCGGTGCTGAAGTTGGTCTCTTCGCCATGAAGCGCGATCAAGTTGCCGAAAGCCTGAGACCCTTCAACGAGGCCAAAGTCGAAGTTGAGGTCGTCCAAATCGCACCCCTCGCACTTTATAACTTCATTTGCTACGACCAATTTGGAATTCGGCACGGCAGCGATGACGGGGGCACGCAAGACTTTCATGTCGTGCTCGACATGGGCACGGATAATACCACTCTGCTTGTGACCAATTGCGAAAAGATTTGGATCCGAAACGTTCCAATTGGCGGTAATCACTTTACGCGTGCTTTGCTCAAGGAAATGAAGCTGACCTTTGCAAAGGCAGAGCATCTCAAGTGCAACGCTACGAAGTCGCCCGATCCGCGAGCCGTATTTCAAGCACTTCGCCCCGTCTTCAATGAGTATGTGTCGGAAATTCAACGCTCAATTGGCTATTTCAGCAGCGTCAATCGCGACTGTCAGATCACGAAAGTGATCGGCGTCGGTAATGGATTTAAGCTGGCCGGCTTGCAGAAGTTCCTGCAGCAGAACCTCAATTATGAGGTCGAGCGCGTCGAGACCTTCAAGGCCGTTATTGGTGACACGGTGCTGAGTGCGCCAGTCTTCCAAGAAAATATCATGGCCTTTGTGGTGCCGTATGGATTGGCCCTGCAGACACTGAATCTGACGAAGATTCATACGACTCTGCTGCCGCCAGAAATCGCCCGAGCTCGCCGCATCCGCCGGAAAAAACCGTGGGCTCTTGTGACAGCGTCGTCGCTGCTTGCTGGACTCGCATTGTCGTCAGCCGGATATGCCAGTGTTACGAAGTCCGTGAGTACCGAACGCTTCGGCAAGCAGGAAAAGGATGTGCAAGACATCAAAGCCTTGGTAAAGGGCGGCGCGGACAAATATGAAGCCGCAAAGACTGAGCACAAGAAGCTCGTCGATGCTGGCGAGTCGCTAATTACCTATGTTGATACTCGCGAGCTTTGGCCGGAACTCTATCGCACAATTAACGAGTGCCTGCCTCGTCCGAATGTAAATCAGAACGACATTCGCGACCCCACAAAGCTGCCGATTCTTCATATCCGCAGCGTGACTATGAAGAAGATGACCGAGACGAAGACGTGGTTTGACGCGCTGAATCCGGCCATGAAGCAAAATCTGCCGCCCGAAGATGCGGCGGGGCCGTCAGGGCCGGGCTATATCGTCACTCTGAATGGAACCCATTACTTCGAGCATCAAGACGGGTCGCCTCAGTTCATGCGAGATTTCTTCATTAAGAACTTGCAGAAGGAATTCTACAAATCGGAACTCAGTGAAGGCGGTCCGGTTCCCGTGCGGCATCTGGGCATTTCACATCCTCTGCTGTCCTTTCATGACAAACGCAAGACCCTCTGGTTTGAGGGTGGGCCACCAAAGGGCGGAGCGGCCGCAGGACTGGGAGCGTTCGGTGCTCCGATGCCAATGCCGATGCCCGTGAATCCGCCGGGGCAGAAAGGTGCCGAGGGAAATACGAAAGTAGCAACTGGGCCGAAAGAGATTTGGGAGTATTTCTACGACGTCCAGTTTGTCTGGAAGCCGACTCCGGTCAAGAAACGCCAATTGCCTGCCGCCGCGACTCCAGCAGTTGATCCGAACGCTCAACCTCAAATCGGTGGCGATCAGGGTAACGCGTTACAGGGAGGCGCTCAGCCAGGCGTTAATACCGGAGTTCCCGGAGCAGCACCGGCCCCCGGCTCTCTGCCCGGCCAACAGCCAGCAGGTATCGCTCCGAATGGTGCATCCGGGGTTCCGGGGCAGGTGCCCGGAGCGACTCCTCAGTCGGCTCCTGGAGCCGCTGCTGTTCCTGGAGTTCAGCAGCCGGGAAATTCGGCACCGCTTGTTGGGCAGTGATAATCTCGATTTACGAATAATTGCTTAATTGCCATTTCTCACTGAGGAGTTGGTATCATGGAAAAGTTGAAGCCACTAATTATCTACCGCTTTTGGATCATTTTGGGTTTAGTGCTCCTTCTACCCCCGATCGGGTGGATGTCTGCCACTGGTAAACTCGAAGCGCACATTGCTTCAAGAATTTCCACTCTCGATGGACTCAAGGGGGCTGTCCCTAGTGGGCAAGGGGCTCCAAACGACGACTGGTCACAGCAGGCGGACAAGCTGGTCAAGAACCGGGAAGTGCGTAATCAAGTCGCACTGAAGGTGCTCTGGGATTCGCAAGTGCGAACTCGCGTATGGTCGCCTGCGATCGGAAAGTTCATGGCAAAATGCCCCTATCGCGGCGAACTCGAAGATCGCAATGAGAAGGAGCGCGTCCCGGATCTCTTCCGCGACAACTATGACAACGAGGTATCGCGAGTCTGGAAGATTCCATTTCCGCGTCAGGATCTGACTGACCCCAGTCGCGCGAAAATTGTGGATTTTCCGGGCGTTCGCATGCCGCGCATTCCGTCAACGACTTGGCGCGGCATCGTTCCGACATGGCCGGAAATGTGGAACGCTTCGGAGGATCTCTGGCTGCTCGAACAACTACTCTCGGCGGTACAACGAACTAACAGCTACGCCACTAATTTGATCGACGCCAACGTCAAGGAAATTGAAGTAGTAGAACTCTTTGGCGGCCGTCGACTAGGGCCCACTGACGCTCCTGTTTCAGGCGGGACTCTTGGACTGGGGATGGAGAGTTCAATGGGTAGCCCCGGATCAATGTCCTCAAGTTCGATGATGGCCGGCCCCGGAGGCGCCACAACAGCTGCGGCCTATATTCCAGCGACTTCTGCTGAATTCAATATTGGCGATGAGTATGAAGTTAAGAACCGCCTCGGCGCGACAACCGGTGCAAATTCGCTGATGCAACCGGGATCTGAGAGCATGCAAAGCTCGGCGAATCCAATGCCGAGTTCGGGGTCGTCATCCATGCCGGGAGCAGCAGTCGCCAATGCCGGTGAAGGTCGATATGTGCAAGATACTCCGGCTTTCCGAACACGCGGCTTCCGTTTGAAGGTCACTGTTCGCCAGCAAAATGCGATGGAGTTAGTTCGCGAGTTGCTGAATTCGAAATATCCCATCGAGATCGTCCGGATTCAGCAGTTTGCTCGAAATCCTGCTTTCGGTTCGACTGCTGGAGCGGGAGGCATGCAATTCGGTAGCGGTGGCGGATTCGGTGCCTTTCCAATGCCTGTTGGTGGCGGATTCGGCGCGGATACAACAGTTTCTGGCTCCGAACTTGGAGTCGGTAATGCTGACCCATTGGCAGGTCTTGGTGCCCCATCATCAGACACTTCCAGTAGCGGCGCCTCATCACCTCAGGATGCGATGGTGTATCAAGACCCGCATCTGGTTTCGCTCGTGATCCTCGGCGAATTATACATATACAACGAGCCAAAACTTCCGAACGCCAATCCAGATGCCCCGGCAGCATCCACTGACCCAGCAGCAACTGGGGCAGTTAATCCCGATGCTGCGGCCGGTACACCGGAAAACCCTGCTGCCACAACAGAGGGTCAAACACCGGGATCTTCCACTCCAGTAGGAAGCGGCGATCCGGCGACAGCGCCTGCTCCTGCGGCAGTCCCAATGAGTCCGCCTAAGACGGACGCGCCAGTATCACCGCAGTCCGAGTCGAATTGATTTGCGAGATTACGTCCTCACTGCAAGTCTCTTGGCCGCAAACAAAGTAGCCTGCGACTTCGAGACCGATATCACAACGATGCTCAAGTGATCTGCAGAAATTGAGTTGCCTTCGTATTTGATTCAACCCGCCTCAACACGATCTCGTCCGAATTATAAGGAGAGCTGTCATGTCCAATTTGGGTGCTCAGCTTAAGGGTATGAACTGGAAAGAGTTCTTTATCAACCACTGCGAGAAACTGGTGCTCGTATTTGTGGGACTCTTCGTGATGGCCTCGTTGGGTACGACTCGCTGGAAGGCGTATCCGACTCAGCCAGAAGAAATCGACGACAAGGTAAAGGCCAGCAAGGCAGCGTATCTGGCGTCACGGTGGCCGGAAGAAAATCAAAAGGATTTTCAGGCTCGTGATCTGGGTGATGTTGTTGCGGGAGTGACACAGGAAATTCCGGCTCGCCCGAATGATATTTATTCGCTTGGTAATTCATGGGTCCGGCCGATTTATCCTCCGAAGCTTAAGCGAGGAGAGATCAACTGGCTGGGGCTTGAAGAACCAATCGCCGATGCTGGCAAGATACTGTTGGCATTTGTTGCAGCGCCAACGACTCCATCTGGTCAACCGCTGGTAGTCGTCGAAGGATCCGACGGGGCTCCTAAGCCGTCAACGGGTGATCTTGATGATGATTTTCGACCGCGCGGAGTCGATGGTCCTCGAACAGCACTCGGAATCGGCGGCCAGCCGATGCCAATGCCTGCTCCGTCGGCAGGGCATACTGCTCCGGGACCAATGCCAGTTGGTGGGAAGCCCAAAAAGGGCGCAGCCGGTAAGGCGGCAGCAGGCCCCGGGCACGGCGGTTCACCCGATCCGTCACTCTTAGGGTTTGCTGACGGAATGTCGGGCGGAATGCCCTCAAGCGCTGGGACAATGATGCGACCGGTAGAGGCGAAGGGATATCGGTTTGTTTCCGTTCGAGCGGTCTTCCCTCTGAAGCAGCAACTCGAAGAAATTCGCAAGACCCTGCAATTGGAAACCACTTCGCAAGCGTGGGATCAGATGCGATTTGGCGATTTCAAGATCCAGCGTCAGACAGCATTAGCCGGCAATAAGCCGTGGGGCGGTAAGTGGGAAGACGTTGATATTCAAACGGCTCTCGACATCTTGGGGCGTGTTGATTTCGACGTCGATGTCGTCGAAGAAAAATATCGCGACCCGGTTATCACAATGCCGCTGCCATTCCGGCAAACAGGCCGATGGCAGGCAAATGTGTCTCATCCGCGAATTCGCAAACTTCTCAGTGAGGAAGAGGCTGCTCGCCAAGAGGCCATTAATCGTGCCGCGATTGAGACGGCTGAAAAAATGAAGCTGAAGTCAGGAGGAGGCTCAGGTCGAGGAGGCTTTAACGGGGTTCAGCATAATACTCGCGACATACAACGGCAGATTCTCGGAAATAGCAGTGCAACTTCGGCGTTTAACGAGATCTACAATAACAGCATGGGTATGGAGATGATGGGGTCCGGTTCGATGATGCCGCCGGGAATGGGCGGCGGGCATGGGGCCGGAGGTTCGATGATGACAGCATTACCGCCTCCGGGAATGGGCGGCGGGCACGGACCGAACTCTGGCTCGATGATGCCAGCAGGTAGCGGAATGATGCCTCCGGGTATGGGAGGCATGAATGGCATGAGTGGAATGGGTATGGCTGGCGGTGCGGTGCAAATTGCAATTCCGGATGTGCTGCTTTTCCGCTATCTCGATTTTGACGTTATCCCAGGCAATGCCTACCGCTACCGAATTCAATTGGTCATGAGAAATCCGAATTTCGGAGCAGATGCTGTAGATCTGAAGGATCCGAGTTCTGCGAATGGCGAGTTCCGCGAAGGAAAGTTCTCACCGCCGACAAATCCCGTTGTCATCGAAGACGAGTTGAAGATTTTCCTGTCGAGTATTAACGCTCCAGCCAACGGAAATCTCACAGCCAATATGGAAGTCTTCCAGTGGCTGACGGACTCGGGCAGCTATGTGATGGGTCCGATTACGAAATTGGCTCGGGGCGATCAGTTGTCTGCGGTTACGAGTATCGACCCAAAGACACAGGAAAAGGGCGGCGGGTTAGATATTGAGGTCCTGCGTCCGGCGAATAACAGCTTCAAGAAGGAGCGCATTGATTTCGAGACACCCAATCTGATTTTGAACATGGCGGTCAATAGTGTTGTCGACGCGCAGGATAATCCCGACCTCGGACTTCCGAATCGAAAGATCTCAGTCAAGCTGGAAGAGGTTGTGATGGTGAATCGATTTGGCGAAATTATCGACATCGACAATGTGTCAACAAAGGCCGCTCAAACTCAAGCCGCGCAACGAATTAAGAATCAGGATGACGCCTTCAAGCACTTAAAAATGGCGGCACCGGGTACTGCACCGGGCGGTCTTGAAGGCTATCTCGGTTCGATGCAGCCTCCTGGGGCCGAAGCAGGTCCAACTGGAACTGGCAAAGGAGGCCCAAAGATTCCGAAGAGAACCGGAAGCGCTTTGAAGCGCGGAGCAATGGGTGCAGGATCAGCCGGTTCGATGGGGTCCGGCATGATGCCGATGGGCGGCGCGTGAGTTGAAGAGGCAGTATCAAGAGATATTGCACTCGAAATGTGATTGAAGAATGAGACACCGCAAGTTGTGCGAGCACGTGACGTCGCTCCCGCAACTTGCGGTTCTTTTTTTGCCTAACGGATTGCATGGGATTGGTCTCCACTGACCCTGCGTCAGTGAGAGCAATGATTGGGTAGCTGGGGATCGTCCAAGCAACTCAGTCGTCAGGGACTGGCGGCCTTTGATTGCTCCGCAAGCACTCACATTTCGAGATCGTTAGCGGATCAGTCGTTGCTCCCACTGACACGGGGTCAGTGGAGAGCGTGCTCCCTTCAATTCGACCGGGCCAACCTATTGTGAGCCTCGCTCGCTTGAGTCGCTCAACGGAAATCATTCCGGCCACTCAGTTCGAACTTCGAGCCGGTCTCGGATGTTGTCTGAATCGGTAGCAATGAGTCGCGTTTCAAGCTGCGGGCCATCGTCTCGTCCGCAAGACCAATTGTCATTATACAGAGCTTGAAGGCGTTGGTTCGCGGCGCGAACCACGACTATCGACGGCTCAGAGAGGCTTCTCGTCGAGCGACGCGACGAAATGAACTTGTTGGGCAATGGGTTTAAATCCCAGTGATTGATAGAGGTGATTGCCGATTTCGTTCTGAATCAGCGTTTCAATTTTGGCGTGAGTGAGCCCGGCTTCTCGAAAGCGATCTTTTGCCATTTCGAGCAATTGCCGGCCGAGTCCTTTTCCTCGGCATTCGGGGACAATCGAGATATTGGGGATATGGCCAATTCCGGCCTCATGATCGAGCCATGTGCTGACGAAACCGACGATCCGCCCGTCTTGTTCGGCGACAATAATGCCGTTTCGGTCGCGTCTCACATCGTCGTCGAGATGTCTCGCCTTACGCCATTGCCACTCGCGACCGTTGATAATACCGAATTCTCGCTGCATCCCTTGATCAATCGAAACGCCGTCGAATGCTTGCACCATGATCGCCTTGAGTGTCGGAAGATCGGCGTCTTGATACCTGCGAAAAGTAATTGGCATGACAATCGTGCTCGGGTGAAAGTGAAGTTGATGTAGATGTCTTCCCGACAGTTGCTCGACTCGTTTTCAATCCAGTGTGAGTGGAGAATTCAGTGCATGGTAAGAACGGAGTAGCTCAATCGTTCTGCCATCAACGCTTTCTCCACACGGAATCTTGACGGCGTTTTCGTACCTTGTTGAAAGCCTCATACCGCTGAGGCTCGGGATGGAATCTCAAGCTACTTTTCCAAATGAGTGCTCAAGGGGCGATAGCGCAACTTTCGCAGGGAAATCATTGCTGCGGAAGAGTCGCCGAGTGCCGTTCTCTTGTCGCCTTCTTTCGTTTGAGTCGGCTCCGCTTCACAACCTGGTACCGCGACTCCAAAGACGGGTCGCGAAACCGACGGGCAGCGAGTCTCTTCGGGAACGCATCGAACGGATTACGCCATTACTAAGGACAGGTCTGTTACGGCGCGTCTTATCCGTGTGGGAAATATCCGTGTGCGAAGTCTTTGGGCAACTCAGCTTCGCACACGGATGTGTCTCACACGGATGAAGAACACAGAAATCAATCTGCGTTCCCAACTCACACAGGATTGCGGCAGCGAGCCGAACAACTGAACGGGCAATTGAGATGTGAATCTGCGGTGAATCGGCCAATCCACCCTGAATCTGGCGAGAAGAGTTGCTGTCGCCGGTTTTGATGACGCGGTTCGTTCTCAATAATGCGCGGTCTGCTGCGTGACTGCTGCCGTCGACGCTGCTTGCGAATGACGACTGCTTGAGGCGAGCGGCAGATGAGAAGTTACCGGCGATCTTCTGTACGACGGACTTGTAGTCCGTCGCAGTCGCAGGTCGACGGACTACAAGTCCGTCGTACTGGATTGAACTCACCTGCCGCTCGCCTGATGTCCTTTTCTTGCTCGGCTCCTCGCCGCCAGTCAGTGATCCCTATGACGATGTTTTATGACTTTGATGTTGCCGTGATCGGTGCGGGACATGCCGGAATTGAAGCGGCTCTTATCGCTGCTCGAATGGGTGCGAAGACGGTCTTGCTCACAATGAATGCCGACACCGTCGGGCAGATGAGCTGCAACCCGGCCATTGGCGGAGTCGCTAAAGGGCAGATCGTGCGTGAGATCGACGCGCTCGGCGGCGAGATGGGTCGCTGCATCGACGAGACCGGAATTCAGTTTCGCATGCTCAATCGCAGCAAGGGCGCGGCAATGCATAGCCCGCGCGCTCAAGCCGATAAGAAGGCGTATCAGTTCCGCATGAAGCTTGTCGCGGAAGATCAAGAGAACCTCACGCTGCGGCAGGAGACGGTTGAAGGGCTCATTGTCGAAGACGGCAAGCTGACCGGCGTGCGAGTACGCGGCGATGCGACTTATCGGGTTCGGGCTGCAATTATTACGACAGGCACGTTCCTGCAGGCCATCATGCATACCGGCGAAGCGAAGACAGCCGGCGGTCGCGCGGGGGACGCGACGACTGCCGGACTCTCGCAATCGTTTCGCGAACTCGGCTTCGAGTTGCAGCGGTTCAAGACGGGCACGCCGGCGCGGCTCAACGGACGCACGATCGATTTCTCGCAGCTTGTCCGACAACCGGGAGACGCCGATCCGCGACCGTTCTCTTTCATGACCGACCGCATTACCGAGCCGCAAATGGATTGCTGGCTGACTGCGACGAACGAGCACGTGCATGAGGTCATCCGCGCGAACTTGCATCGCGCTCCGATGTATTCGGGACAGATCCAATCTCGCGGCCCGCGCTATTGCCCGTCGATCGAAGACAAAGTCGTGCGCTTCGCGGATAAGGATTCGCATCAACTGTTTCTCGAACCCGAAGGCCGCAAGACGCGCGAGTACTACGTCAACGGGATCTCGACGAGCCTGCCGCGCGATGTGCAGGACGAGATGATCCGTTCGATTCGCGGACTCGAACGAGCCGAGATTCTGCGCTACGGCTATGCGGTCGAGTACGACTATGCCCCGCCGACTCAGCTTCATCCGACGCTCGAAACAAAGCTGGTCGAGGGGCTCTATTTCGCCGGGCAACTCAATGGTACAACGGGCTATGAAGAAGCGGCGGGGCAAGGACTGATTGCCGGCATCAATGCCGCGCTGAAGTTGTCGGGCCGAGCGCCGTTCGTGCTCGATCGCAATCAGGCTTATCTCGGCGTGCTGATTGACGATCTCGTGACGAAGGGAGTCGACGAGCCCTACAGAATGTTTACGTCGCGCGCCGAGTACCGCTTGCTGCTGCGTCACGACAACGCCGATCGCCGGCTGACTCCGCTCGGACAAGAGATCGGCAGCATCTCGAACGAACGTTGGCAGCGCTATCAGCGGCGTGAAGAGCAGATCAATCGCGCAACACATTTGCTCGAAACCGTTCGGCATGAAGGCAAGCTGCTCGAAGAGTGGCTGCGTCGTCCCGAAGTGACGCTCGATGAAGTTCGAGCAATGTCGTCCGACTTCGCAGCGCTCGGATTGGATGAGCTTGCAGCAGAGCAAGTCGTGATCGAGACGAAGTATGCGGGCTACATCAAGCGGCAAGAGGTCGCGATCGAGAAGCAGTCGCACTACGAGTCGATCACGATTCCCGAGACCTTCAACTTCAAAGCGATTCCGCATCTGCGCGCTGAGGCGAAAGAAAAATTACACCGCGTGCAACCGAGAAATCTCGGACAAGCCAGTCGCATCAGCGGCATCACTCCCGCCGACATTGCCGTCGTGATGCTCTACCTCAAAGAGCCGAGCCGACTCGCGACCTGAAGCAGCCGCTCGACCATAGGTCCGCATTGGGCTTGTCCCGATGGTTATCTGCCTCATGGCTACGGCTCGTAGGTCACTTGAAAACCGAGGTCGTGAATTCGATGTCACGTTTCGCGTGAGAATTTGTGGGTGACCATTCGCCTGCAATTCGCCTTACATGGGCTCATCCGCAGTTCGGCTTTGCCATCCGCAGAAAGGCACGATCGTTGAAAAGCGGCTTCCTACGGATGGCAGGAGCCGGACTGCGGATGAATGACGAGTCGGCTCGATCGGCACTCCATCCGACATTGCGGAAGCTCGTCGATCAGCGGCAATGCCTCGGAACATCATTTGAGCCCGAGAAAGTGAATCGTGCGTCGGGTTCTTGCGCGAGCCGAATTGGGAAGAACGATTACATGTCATTCAACTCACATGGGCTCATCCGCAGTTCGGCTTTGCCATCCGCAGAAAGGCACGATCGTTGAAAAGCGGCTTCCTACGGATGGCAGGAGCCGGACTGCGGATGAATGACGAGTCGGCTCGATCGGCACTCCATCCGACATTGCGGAAGCTCGTCGATCAGCGGCAATGCCTCGCTTGCCTTACTTCCCAGAGAGCTTGAGCAAGAGTTGTTGAGCCTCTCGAAAGCGCGGAGCCTCTTCGAGGGCGAGCAGCACTTGCCGCTTTGCTTCGGGCATGCGGCCTTTCGCATACAGAGCGCGAGCGAGCCGGAAGTGCAGATCCGCCGGATCGTCGGGATCGAGTTGCAAGAGGCGTTCGAGAGAGCGGATCGCTTCTTCGGAACGATTCTGCTTCTCGGCAGAGAGAGCGAGAGCTTCGTGTGCCTGCGCGAGAAGTGGGTCGATCGCGGTCAGACGCTGTCCCGTTTGTTGAAGCGCGGGCCAGTCTTTCGCTTCTCGTTGCAGGTCGATGAGACGCAGTCGCGCAGGGATCGCGGAGAGGTCGAGAGCGACGAAGGCTTCGAGCATTGCTCGCTCTTCGGTCAGCTTCTTTTGGCCGCGATAGAGCTTCGCGAGTTTCTCGTATGCGTTGTCGTCGGCGATGTAGGACGGATAGAGCTTGATCGCCTGCTTTAAGACAGGCTCGGCCTCTTTGGCCTTTCGCTCGTGCAAGAGTTGATCGGCATAGGCCATCACCGCGATGAAGTTTGTCGGGTGCTCTTTCACCCATGCTTCGAGCGCTTCGTTGTCTTCGTTCATCAAGCCTTTGAGGTTCGGCTTCGTCCAATCAACTTCCGGCGCGAGTGCCTCTGCTTTCTGTCGCGCAAAGGTGTCGAATGCCGCTTCGAGATTGCTCAATGAATCGCAACGCCGATCGAGCGCGTCGTTGATTGGAACTCCGGCAGCGAGATCGCTCAGCACATTCTTGAGCGCCGCTTGCCCGTATTGCTTCACGAGAAACTCGACCGCAAGAGACGACTCGAAGTACGCGAAGTTCAAATGCCATCCGCTCGGCGGACGCATGAATGCACTGCTGAGTTGACCGAGCGGCGTCATCCTGCCGTCCAAGATGTGCTCGCGCGACCTCGGGTCCATGTGCTGACCCCAGCGCGAATTGGCCTGCAATTCTTCATACACCGAGATGCCTTCACTGAGCCATCGCGGGATGCGGTTATGCGTCAGTTCGAGCGTCACGACATGACAGAACTCATGCCATAAGACCGCTTGCCAATTCGAAGGCCGTTCGCGCCGCGATGCCGGACTATTGGCCGTAATCACGCGCCCGAAGCAGACGCCGAGATACCCCGAGACCGCCGGCATACCGAATGTCCGCACGGCGAAGTCGTTCTGCTCGGGGAAGATCTCAACGGTGATCTTGCCCTTGAGCGTCAGTCCGTATTTCTCTGTGAGAGTCCGCTTCGCACGATCAAGAAGTTCGAGCGTCTCGGGACCGTAGAGCAGCGATTCTTGCCGCGTCATACGCACGACGAACGAGTCGTTCTCGATCGTGACGAACTCCTTCAATGCGTCGCGCAGTTCGAGCAAGTTGAAGGTCGCGACGTTGTACGAGTCCTTTTCG
Source organism: uncultured Planctomycetaceae bacterium (assembly GCA_964573505.1). GTDB lineage: Bacteria > Planctomycetota > Planctomycetia > Planctomycetales > Planctomycetaceae > AM-0621. Next base: position 13,295 of record CAZNMS010000119.1, read on the forward strand.
TGCGCGGCTTCGGCGAGCTTCCATCCGTCGTCTTCTTCGCCCAATCGCAGCAAGTCTTGAGCAAGCTGACGTTGAGCCGCGACGAAGTTCGGATCGAGCTTCAATGCCGCTCGTTGATAGTCGGCACCTTCCTTGAAGCGGTACTTCTGCGAGAGCTTCTTTCCGATGAGATGATCCGGCACCGGGTTCGATTTCCATGAACCGAGCGCGTTCGCTCGAAAGGCCTTCTCAGCCTTGAGGTCATGCTTCAAGTGCGCGATCACCGCGCGATAGGCCCATGCTTCGGGCTGCGACGAGTTGATCTTCAGCACGGACTCAATGAGTTCGTCGGCATCGGCATAAGACTCGGCGTCGATCAGTTCTTCGATCCGCAGCAGCTTGATCGGCACGTGCTTCGGATTGGCTTTGATCGCCGCATTCATGTGCTGCTCAGCGAGCTTGCCGTCGGATGACTCGAACGCCCGAGCGAGCCCGTGATGAATGTCGGCATCTTCCGGGAACACTTTCAGCGCCTCGCGAAAGACCTCTGCGGCGAGCGCATCATCATGCTTGTCGAGAGCAAGCCCGCCGATCGCGAGCCATGCATCGCGCGACCTCGGATTGCGAGCCTTTGCTTTCTCGAATCGCTTATCGAGCACCTCGCGAGCATCGACTCCATTGAGCAACTCGACATACCCGAGCACGACCATTTCTTCGGCATCGGTGTAGCGCCACGAATACTTCTGACTGAAGTCCGTGATCTCAGCGAGCAGCTTCTTCGCACCTTCGTCATCGCCCGCCTTCAACGCCGTCTCGCGCCCGAGCCAACGAAGTCGCACGCTCCATGAATAGCGAGTGAGTCCTTCCGCAATCGTCTTTGTCGCCGCCTCAATCTGCCCCTGAGCAAGCTCTGCCTGAGCTTTGAGGATCGGCCAATTCTCGCCGTAGCGATTGGCGGTAATGGCTTCCGTCGTCGCCTTAATGCACTCGTCGTATTCGCCGGTGAGCAGCATGCGCTGACAATCGACAAGCTCCGCCGCTTGAGCACTCCGAACAACGATCACGAACCCCAACATTAATGTCGCCGCGAGCTTCGTGACTGCTGCCATGATGTGCCTTTCGAGAGGGACACTGCGTGCGGTCGTTCCTATTACATCAAACTCAACAAGCGGTAACGCTTGATATCCTCGATGAGTTCGCGGCCTTCGTCAGGTTCGCAGCCGCGCAAACCTTTGTAGCCGAAGTCGTCAGACATCGGACTCAGTCACTGTGACCTCTGAAACCTGACGATTTCAGCTACGGTCGGTCGCACCGCATTCAGCCGAGCGGCGATTGCCTCTGTCCCTTTTCACCGAATGGAGCACGAAGCATCTCGGCCCCTCGTTTCAAGCTTGCCCTAACTCGCGCTTGAGTGCGGCGAGTTCATCTTCGATCTCTTGAGCCACTCGATTGCTGTCGGATGTTTCTGCAGCATCAGCATCATCAGCATTCGAACTTGAGGCGGACGGAGCCTCTGTCTGTCGGCGTCGAGCATCTGCAAGTCGCGCTTCCAATGCGCGGTAAGTCGTTGCGAGATGCTCACGAGTCGAGATCGCGGCTTGATGCTGTTGCTTCAGTCCGGCAACAAGACTTTCAACTTCGCGCTTACGGACGATCGAGACGCGTGCTTGATTCTCATCGCCGCTGAGGAGTTGCGCCCGAGCTTTGTCGGCCCAGTAAGTCACTTGTTGCGACTGCTCAGCCAATTCCCCGGCGAGTCGCTCTTCGTTGTTCTGAGCGGTCTGCATGCTGCGCCGCGCACCGGCAATGCCGTCTTCCATTTCCTTGATGATCTGAGCGATCGCTGCCGCTCGATCTTCGGCTTCATCAATGAGCTTCGTCAGATTGCAGGTCACGATATCCGTGAGACGGCTGAAATAGGCCATAGTGCGGCTCAATCATTGAGATAACGGGTCGGTTAAGCGGCAGACGAGAACGTACCGTAGCCGACCCTCGTTTAACCGCACGCCCATCGGGCTGCGTCATCGCGGACAGGATGAGCAACCTCGCGCAACGAGCCAGTCCGCGTCGCATGGACTTCCAGTCCGTGCTCCCTGTTCGATATCGGCGATCTCCGCACCTTCGGCATTTCCCAAAGAGCGCGGGCAAGAGGTCTCATGATGACCCGCAACGCGCGTTGAAGGCATCGTGAGTACGGACCACTTGTTGGAGTTGTTCGCAACCCCGCAACAGCGTTTGGCAGCCGGGTTCTCCGTCGCTTTTGCGGCCGACGGCGCCGCCCAGTTTTGCCACTTGTCACGAGAACTCGCGATTTGTGATTGCTGCTGCCGTCAGTGGCTGACGTTTCGCGCTGCGACTGCGCATCGGCAGCAGCCTGAGCGCCGCGACCAAGAGCACGCCCAAAACGCGTTCTACGCGTGCTCCGGTTGCGTCTTGTCGCTGCTCCATCTTGCCGCCCGTTTTCACTCCATTGTGATAGTCCTCGATCATCCGACGATGCTCTTAGTCGGTCACGAGCTGCGGACCTCTGCGGTCGTGTCGCACAACTCGGAGCACAGCAGCATCAAATGCAGTGGAGTAACTCCTACAGACGCATTGACCTCGCGAAGTCGATCGCAGACATCTCGATCGACTTCGCTCGTCAGTCTTTGCCTCTAGGGTGCAGTGTTTGAGGGGATGAATAATCCCCCGTGTGGCGCGCCCGAAGTTCTCAAACTTGAAGCAGCTTCTATGAGCTTGTCCGAGTAGCCGTAGCATGGGCTTCCAGCCCGTGCTGTATTTACTCCTACAAACAGCTTCGAATCGCCATTCAGCCTGCACGGGCTAAAGCCCATGCTACGAGAGTGATCGGTCGCGTGAGCGGCTCTTATGCCGGTTGTGAATCTCTGAGGAACCGGCGCAGTTCCATTTCGAAGCCTTTGAGTTCGGAGAGGAACTGCCCAATGAGCGCCTCGGCGCCTTCGACCGTGCCGGTGCGAGCGAGTTGCTCAAGCTCAACGATTACGGGCCGAGCACGATCGCCACCGAGATTGCCGACGCTCGTCTTCAGGCGATGGCAAGTCTTCTGCACGAGGTCGGCGTTGCCACTCGAGATGCCGGTTTGAACCGCATCCACTTGCGAGTTGAAATCATTGAGAAAGATCTCAACGAGCTCGCAGACGAAGTCGACTTCGCCGTCGACCATTTCAAGGACGGCATCGCGATTGAAGACGGGTTCGGCAGTCAGAGTCATGTGTGTGCTCGTGAGTAGAAAGAGGATCGTAACGCAGCCTCGACGGGTAATTCGCACTTGCACCCTAGATCACGATTCGAAGCGCGTTGTGATCAACTGCGGTGCGACTGCCATCCTGCGGATCGCGGAGGAAAATCCCGTCGCATTACCGAACTCTTCAGAGCGAGCCGATGGCGACAGAGTCGAACGGCATGCAATCAGGGCAATCGCCGACGCCTTTGGCTTGCCCTTAAACGACTTCGTCTGCACTGCGAGAGGTCCACAAATCCGCGCGGGGCACTTTGGCGGGCGATGAAACAACTTGGTCGTAGTGGTTGCCGCCGATATGTTGCCGTCCCGATTGAGCCTGAGTTTGTTGGCTCGAAGATGCACTCAAAGCATTGGTCGCGAGTGACTCGCAACCCACAAGTGAGACTCACATGGAACAAAAATTCGAAGGCACTCCGCAGGCTGAGATTCGTTTGGAAGGTCGGACGCTCGTGCGAACCGATGTGACGAATGATTGGGGTTCGCAGTTGTTGTGGGAGATCCGACGCAACGGGCAAGTCGTCGCGACCGCCAATGCTCGGGCAGATAAGACCCTTGAGCACGATCAGACGTCACCCGGCCAATACGAAGTCGTCCTGCAGATGTTTAAGTACGACGGCTATCTCAAAGACACCGCCGGGCAATACACGAAGAGCAAGCTGATCGATGTCTCGAATAAGCTGACATTCACCGTCGGCTAAGAGCTTGTCTTCGTCGCATAGACTTCCAGTCCGTGCTCTTCGTTGACGATTGAGAGTTGTTCGAGAGAGCGCGATGAGGTTGCAGAACCGCGCCCGTGAGGAAGTGGAACGCGTTGCGAAATAGCCGGAAGACAGCTTCCTGACGGGCGCGGCTCTGCGGCCTAATGCGACCCGAACTGAAGCTTGCCGCACATCCGAATTTGAACGAGCAGCATTCGAGCGTCGCGCGGACTTCCGACGGCCGCTTTGTATTTGCCTATGACTCGACGCGCCGGAACTCGACGGAGTCCGATGTTTGGCTTGCGCGCTTCACGGCGTTCGGCAACTTGCAGGCGATTGAAGCAGTCTCAGTCGCAACGAACTCTGACGACGAACGCCCCGCCGTTTCGGTCGATCGCAATGGCAACGCCGTCGTTGTTTGGGGGCACATCAATAACCCGACCAATCGCGACATTCATGCGCGAGCGATGAATGCAGTCGGCTCATTAAGTTCGCGGCTGCGCATCTCAGAGAGTGTGTTCGACGAAAATCTGCCGACGGTCGCCGTTCATCCGACGAACGGCACGGCAGTCATTGCCTTCGTCAGCAACAACATCCGCGTGCGAGTGGCGGAACTGAGCGCGAATGGCATCGTCGATCGCACGACGGAACTCGCCTTTGACTCGTTTGCTCCGAGCGTCGGTATGAGCGACGACGGCAGATACGTCGTGAGCGTCGACCGACTCGTGAGCGCCAGTCGGGACATCATCGTGCGTCGCGGACAATTCGGTGCCGGCGGAACGATTCAGCGCTGAGTTGTCGTCGCACGTCGCTTGTAGTTTTCGCTACAGCCAATTTTCCGAGAACCGCCTGAAGCTGGAACGACAAACGACTTTTCGCTGCACGAAGTTGGGCAAACTGCATGTGGCGAGTCGCAGAGAATTCGATGATTCTTTGCTGCGGCGACTCAGATTTCTGCTCGTTGTGCCGGGGTGCCGATAATCCGCTGCTGACTGTTCCGGCATGATGCCGCTTCCATTCGAAGGGAGTCCTGACATGAAACGCTTCTTCTCCCGAGCCCGCTTGTTGCTGTTCGTCGCACTGGCGTGCCTCGTTCCGCTGTCGGCGGCTTTCGGTTGCCCGCTGTGTCTCTCGCCGGGGCAGACGCTGAGCGAAGCTGTTTCGGAAGCGGACATCGTCGTGCTCGCTCAATTCACGGAGACCATTCGCAAGACTCCCGACTCGGAAGCGAGCGGCGTTGTTTATCAGTCGCTCGAAGTCATGAAGGGCGAGTGGAAAGACAAACGCATCGAGCTGTCGCGGTTCGAATTCGGTCAGCCGGGCGATTTGTTCTTGCTGACCGGGAAGCTCAAGCCGTCGAAGTCCGGCGATGAGAAGCTCAACAAAGCCGATGCAGTCGAATGGCTCTCGCCCAAAGACGTCAGCGAATTGGCTTACCGCTATGTGCAGCAAGCTCCGACAAAGGAATCTGACGGCGCGCAGCGGATGAAGTACTTCGTGAAGTTCCTCGAATCGTCTGACGTCACGATCGCGAACGACGCTTACGGCGAGTTCGCGACGGCTCCGTATGAGGACGTCGTCGCGATCAAGGACCACTTCCCGCGCGAAAAGTTGCGGCAATGGATTAAGGCCGCTCAAGCAAAGCCCGACTCGCCGCAGAAAGCGCGCAGCGGATTATTCTGCATGATGCTCGGTCATTGCGGCGACGCGTCCGATGAGCAGTTGCTCGAAAGCATGCTCGTCTTCACTCCGAAAGACGGCTTCATTCTCGGTCAAGACGGTGCGATGGCGGGCTACCTCTTGCTGACGGGCGAACGCGGATTGAAGACGCTCGAAACGAAGTACCTTTCAAACCCGGAGGTGCCGGCCTTCGATCTCATGTGTGCGCGAACGGCGCTGTCCTTTATTTGGACCTATGAGCCGGCTCGGTTCCCGAAGGACCGCTTGCGAGCAGCGATGCGACTCATGCTGGCTCGTTCGGAGATGCAGACCGACATCATCACGGACCTCGCGCGCTGGCAAGATTGGGCCGCTCAGCCGCAGTTGCTGAAGATGCTCGACGAATCGAAAGACGAGCACGTGCGCCGCGCCGTCGTTGCCTACTTAATCGTGTCGAGCGAATCCGATGCGAAGTCGGAGCAGAAGCAACCACATGCAGAAGTGGCTCGCACTCAACTCGCAAAGCTGCGCGAGTCCGATGCCCGGCTCGTTCGCGAAGCGCAGACGCTGCTGAAGCGGCCCGTTCGTCCGTAGTGCGTCTTCCAGACTAAGAATTCGGGGTAGCCGAACTCGTAGGAGTTCGGTCTTTCGACACTCAAGCAGAAGTCTCACGATTTCAGCGACACGGTGCGCTGTAGAATTAGTTTTGCTTGAGCAGTTCTCATCACCCTCAACGTAAATGCGATACACAGTGCCGTTTCCGCAGTGCCCGTCACGGCCTGAAACGGCTTTTGAATACTCAACCACTTTCAGCGGTCTCTAATACCTGACTGGAATGAGATAATGCCCAAAACGAAAGCCGCAAAGTCGCGCAAACTTGCCTCAGTTGATGCCTCAAAGGATACGCCGGCCACAACTCCTTTTACTGCATATGTTGTTGGGGACGGGAGCATGTGCCCGATTGAACCCGCGCCCTCCACTCGCGACTGGATGGATGCGACCCATGTGCGTTTCGCATACCGCTGCCTTCCACTCGTGATTGCCAATCAGAACGGATGGATTATCCCCAGTCCGACGAGCTTTACCGTTCGCTGGAATGGAGGCCACTTGCCGACCGACACCAAAGTCAAAGGTCCGAAGGGCGTTTCGGTCAATCACTATGTTGCGAGCCACTTCGGCTACGGAGTAGTAACGTTCATCGTCCCCTATTTGTTTCGAACACCGCCGGGTATCAATCTCTGGGTCAAGGGGCCCTCAAATTACCTTAAGGACGGCATTCAGGCGCTTGAGGGAGTTGTCGAAACAGACTGGCTCGAATCGTCTTTTACGATGAATTGGAAATGCACGCGTCGCAATGTGACGGTGAAATTCGAGAAGGGCGATCCGCTTTGCATGATCGTCCCCGTGCCGCGCGGGTTGTTGGAGTCGCTGCACCCAGAGTGTCGTCCGCTGAGCGAAAATCGCGAATTAGAAGACGCCTATGCGAGATGGAGAGAATCACGCAAGACCTTCAATGAGAAGCTTCTCGCCAATGACCCTGCGACCGTCGAGCAAGGATGGCAGCGCGACTACATGTTGGGACGAAAGACAGACGGGGCAAAATTCGAAGGCCATCAAACGAAGTTGACACTCCGCCCATTCCCACCGCCGAAATAGCCGCAGCAATGTGCTGCCTTCGGGAATTCGTGAGGTAGCCGTTCACGGGGCGGGAGGCGGAGAATTAGGGATTGCCGGCGGTCACACA
>CAZNMS010000120.1:0-12963 GCA_964573505.1 uncultured Planctomycetaceae bacterium
CGCGTGACGTTGAGGCTGCCATTGAAGATCGAGATGCCGCCGCCGTCATTGCCCGCTGAGTTGCCGGTGAAGGTGCTATCAACGATCGAGATGACGCCAGTGTTGTTGTAGAGGCCGCCGCCATTGAGCGTTGCCGAGTTGTTGCGAACGGTGACTCGATCGAGCGTCAGCAAGCCGTATGAGTTACCGATCGCGCCGCCGACTGAAGTTTGAGTGCCCGTTGCAACGCTGCCTTCGATGACAGAGTCGGTAATGGTGAGAGCGCCCGAATTCAGAACCGCTCCGGCATTGACCGCCGTGCCATTGCGAATGGTGACGTTGCTGATGCTGACTCGCGTGCCGGGCATCGTTTGAAAGATGCGGTCGAGATCATTGCCGTCGATGAAGGTGCTATTGGCTCCGGCACCGACGATGTTGACCGAGTCGAGAATGTCGAGATCGCCCGTGAGAGCGAGATCATCAGTCGCTCCGGCGCGGGTTAAGCGAAACGTGCCCGCCGGCAGGATGATGGTGTCGGGAGTCGGAAGTGCGTTCGCTTCTTGAATGGCGGCGCGCAGAGTCGTGCGTCCGGCGCTATCCATTGCGATGCCATTCCCGCGCAGTGCGTCAGAGGTATCGACGAACGCATTAACGGTGAAAGTGGCGAGCAATGCGCGTGACTCAAGTTGCTCGGATCTCGCAGTGTGTTTGCGGAGAGCAGTGCGACGAGAGGGCTTCACCCAATTCTTGAGGAACGCTTTTGAGAAGAGCATGGCGACATCCTTGTCGCGCGCAGCGGCACTGCGCGGAGAGTGAAGCCCGAGAGGAAGAGGCTTCGCAGGAGGGAGAGCAAGAAGTGAGTGAAGCGCGTTGAGATCGCGCTTGAAGGGAGCGGGACTCTAGCCCGGTCTCAAAAAACGAGGCAATGCGAGTCGCGCGGCCGGCGTCCTCTGCGGGGAGATTGGGGCGAAGAGATGTCCGAATGGCGGCGAGCGCGAGCTGAGACGCAAGAGGCTGAGTCGCTGAGCGACTCAGCTACGTAAGCGAGTCGCTGAGATTCGAGATTCGAGACTTGAAGATGCGTCCGGGAATCACGCAGTAGCTTGCCAGTCGTTGCTTCCGTCCGGGCAAGCCGGACGGAGAGCGAAGACGAGCCGAGGCTCCTCGCATCGTAGCCGACCACTCGCTGCTCCCGTCCGGGCGAGCCGGACGGAGAGCCAATCGGGGAAGTGATTTCCCCATTACCCCTATGCGTCTCGGCGGGCTTCTTCGCTCTGTGAGCCCTCAGTGGGCTCGGCCCATGGAGATGAGCGGTCTTCGAGATCGACGCCTTCGTCCCATGGAGTGGGAGCTTTTGCACGTCCGTAGCGCCAGCGCTGTACTCGGGCTTCTTGCTCGTCCTGCTTCTTCTTTGCGGCTTGCTTCTCAAGCACGGCCTGCGTCGCGGATTTCGGCGTCTGCTTCTCTTTTGATGTCGCAGCGTTCTCGGCTTTGCCCGGCTGAGCGGCGGGGTTCTTCTCGGGCTGCTGTGACTTCGGCGCTGTCGGTTGCTTGCCGTTATTGGGCTTTGGCGTCGAGTCAGCGTCGATGTTCTCGATGATGTCGAGCAGCATGCTCGGCGCACCAATCAACGTCTTGCCGAGATTCTTCCAAAACTCGAGACCGGACTTTGAGGCATCTTCATCTTCAGACGTCGTCTCCGCGCCGGGCTCGGCACCGTTCTTACGCAGCAGATTCCACTTCTTGATGCTCTCGCTGAAGTTGTCGCCGAGCAGTTGCTCGACGGCGTTGCTCATGCCGCTGAGCGAGTTGAGTAACGGACCGAAGAAGAGTCGATTCACATTCGCGCTGTCGTTCGCCGCGTCGACTCGATCATTCAGCATTGCGAGTGCTTGCGCGGCTTCCTGAGAAAGCACGAAGCTCTCGTTCTTTCCGGTACCTCGATTCGAAACGGCTGCGTCGGCGAGTTTGCCAATCGCGTTGTCTCGCTGCGGGAAGTTGCTCGCGGTGTTCGTGAAGTCGAGTGCCAATTGCACGTCGCCTTGCAGGACGTTGGCGCCTGCAATTGTTTTTGCACCTTCAGCAGTCACGAGAGTTGCGGCAGTGCGGTACTCGCCGGAGCCCACTCCGCTGAGTTGCAGGCCGTAGACGCCGGTCGGGGCTTGCGGGATGACGACGAGTTCGACGTTGCCGTCGCCCGAGTAGTAAGAACGCGGCGTTTGAGTCACTTCACCGGCAGAAGTTGTGTAGCCGTTCGTGCGACCGGCAGTATCGGTCAGCAAGAAGTCGACGGGATCGGCGATGAAGACGAGTCCCGCTTCAAGACCGAGATTGCTCAAGACTTGCCGACTCAGTTGCACGATCAACGCCTGAATCTGCGGATTGCCCGGATCATTTCCGAGCTGACCGATGAGGGTCTGAATCTGTCGGGCAATCTCTAAGAGCTCGCGGTCGCCGTCTTCGCGGAAGACGGTTTGATCGTCGTTAAGAATCGCACCGACTCCCTGCGCGAACTGCGGGGCGATTGACGCATTGATGGCATCGGTCAGCGTGACGAAGAACGTCTCGGCAGCGGGTTCGACGATGCGATCGCCGACGACTCGAATCGTAACGGTCTGCGATGCGGGACCGGTCGAAGTGAATGTCAGCGAGCCCGACTGCGCGATGTAATCGTTGTCACCTGCGGTCAAACTGCCGCTTGTCGCAGTGTCGTCGCTCGTTGCGTAGTTGACGGTGACGTCGGATGTCGGGCGACCGATTCGCGTGACTGTGAAGTCGAAGAGCGTTTCGCCGACGTTGCCTTCTCGACGTTCGACGTTGTCGATGCGGAAGAAGACGTTCGCGGAGTCGTCGTTGCGGATCGTGCCCGTTGCTTGAAATGCCGCGATGTCGAGTTGTCCGTTCGTCGGATTTGAAAGCTCGACGAGGAAGTCTTCATCGAGTTCATCAATGGTGTCGCCGTTGATTGCGATGTCGATGAACTGCTCGCGATCGCCGGGCAAGAACGTGAGCGTGCCGGTTTGAGCGACGTAGTCTGTGCCCTCAGTGGCGCTGATCGGGATCGTCGAGTAGTCGACGGTGATCGTGCGGTTGCCGACTGTTTCGGGATCAGCATTGAGTGCAGCGCGGAAGCGCATGAACCGCGTGCCGTCGTCGCCTTCGAAGACTTCACTGTCGGAGATCGAGATCGTCGGAGTGACAGCGTCGTCGTTGTAGATCGTGCCGGTTGCTTGCAGCACGTCTCCGGGCAACGTCGCGTTCACGACGTTCGTCACGCGGACGAAGAAGATCTCGTCGGGTTCGAAGCGATCATCGGGCACGACGCGGACTCGGAATTCGCGCGACGTGACGCCCGGATCGAAGACCAGTTCGCGCGAGGTGCGGAAGAAGTCGCGGATCGGATTGGCGAGCTCGGGATCGGGCTCGTCGCTATTGGCGAGTCCGGCGGGCGCGTTCGTCAGCATGTTTGTTTCGAGTTCGACGACAACCGGTCGATCAGCGAGCGGACTGCTGAGCGTGACGACGAAGACGAGTTCATTGAGACGCGGCGCGAGATCGCGTTGTGCAAACGGGTCGGTCGGATTGTCGTCCGGGTCGCCCTCCACCATGAACGCATCGCTGATCGAGACCGTCGGCACGGCGAAGTCGTTATCGAGAATGGTGACAGCAGCGACGCGCGAACCGGGTTGCAAGATCGCTCCGCCGGTTGCGCCCATTAGCTCAACAACGAAGTGCTCGTCGTCTTCACTGATGTCGTCGCCGAGTATCGGAATGGCGATCGTTGCTTCGGTGCGACCAGCTTCGATTGTGATGCTGCCATTCGTCACCGACTCGAAGTCGACGCCGACCGTTGCGAAGCCGGGGCGTGAATCGACTCGCGTTGTGTAGCTCACTGTGACCGGCTGATCGGTCGGACTTGAGAGACGAATCGTGAAGGTCGCAGCCGTGCGTCCGTCGCCATTGGGTTCGGTGACGTTGCCGTCGGACTCGATCGTGACCGTCGGGTGCCCCGAGTCATCATCGAGGATGATGGCTTGCGCGCGCGATCCGATGTCATCGAGCGTCGCGTTGCCGTCGATGTCGGTGAGTTCGAGGAAGAGTCGCTCCGGCGGTTCCGCGATGTCGTCGGGTTGAATGAGAACCGGAATCACTGCTTCAGTTTGTCCGGCAAGAATCGTGATGCTGCCGTCGGTGATTGGAGTGAAGTCAAAGAAGTCCGTTGCGGACTCGGGACCGTCGCCGGTGCGCGTGCGGTAGTAGACGGTGATGTCGGTGCTCGCGGGACCGCTGAGCTTCAGACGGAACTCGGCGGCGCTGAACCGCGGCGCGTCGGTTTCACTGACAGTGGTAACGGGATCGAGCGAAATCGTCGGCGTCTCTTCGTCGTCGTTGATGATTGTGGCAGTGGCTTCGCGATGCGGTTCGTCGAGATCGACGGGACCGCTGACCGAGTCAATTCGCAAGCGGACGTCTTCATCGAACTCGATGTCTTCGTCACCGATGAGCGTGACCGAGACAACGACGGCGGATGAACCGGCGGGGATGATGACTTGCCGCTGCGAGATCGGGATGTAGTCCGTATTACCTGTCGCGGCGCCGGGAGTTGTGAGGTCGACCGTTGAGTAAGTGACGGTGACGTCGGACTGCGCGACGCCTTGCAACGCGATCGTGAATTGCAGTTCGTTGAATTGGCCCTCGCGGCCTTCGTCGGAGTCGACGGGATGCGTGACTGAGACGAGTGGTCGCACGAAGTCGTCGTTCAAGATCGTCCCGATCGCGATGTCTTGAGAGATCGGCATGAGCGGGTCGTCGCTGCTGATTTCGACGGCAAAGGTTTCGTCGCCTTCGATGAGGTCGTCACCGATGACTTCGATCGTGATGTAGGCAACCGTTTGGCCTCGCTCGATCGTGACGGTGCCCGTCGTGACCGACGTGAAGTCGATGTCGGACGTTGCGGCTCCGGCAGACGAGAACGTGAAGGTCGAGTATTTCAGCGTGATGTCGCTGTTGGCGGGGCCGTCGAGCACGATAGGGAAGCTGACTGCGGTGACGAATGGAGTGTTGCCTTCGCTGACTGTCGCATCGCGGATCGAGACGGACGGCGTTGCAACGTCGTCGTCGATGATGAAGCCGAGCATGTCGGTCGGGCCGACGAGTTCCGCTCCGGTGTTGCCCGGATCTTCGAAGCCGGTGATGCGCAGAATGACGGATTCAGTGTCTTCAACTCGGCGGTCTCCGAGCACCGGGATGCGGATCTTCGCGGACGTGCGACCGGCGATGATGCGGACAGAGCCGCGCGTCATGAGGAAGTCGGCGCCGGGGTCTTGCTCGTTCATGCCCGGAGTGGCGAAGCCCGTCGTCATCGGGGGCGGCAAACGAGTTTCGAAGTGGATGATGAGATCGGAGTCGACCGGACTGCCGAGCAAGAGGACTTCGTATTCGAGCGTGCTGAGTTCGGGGGCTTGCCCTTCGATCGTGCTCGGCTCGGGACGAATGACGACAACCGGCGTCGAGAAATCGTCGTTAATGATCGTGCCGAAAGCGTCGCCCTCCGCGATCTCGGCATTGATCGCGCTGATGAGTCGCAGTGTGAAGGACTCATCGGGTTCGATCGCATTGTCGCCGTTGACGGCGACTCGAATCGTTTGCTGAGTTTGGCCCGGTTGGAACGTGACCGTGAACGAGCCGCCGGGGAACTGCGAGAGGTCTTGACCGACGATGGCGTTGTCGCCGTCGCCAGTGCCGGAGAAGAGCTGAGCAGTGACCGTGACGGGACGCGGCGAGCGACCGTTGAGTTCGACAATGAACTCGTAAGGCGTTTGCGTGCCGGCGCGGCCTTCAACGATGGGGTCGGGATCTGAGACCGAGACCGTCGTGACGACGAGTCCCGCGTCGATGCCGAGCAAGAGATCGCCGGCGTTGAGGTCGATGACTTTCGAGCGACCGGTCAGCGGATGCGCGTCGCTGTCGAATCGTTCGTCGCCCGCGTTTCGGGACGTGAAGTGACGACCGATTGGGGCTTCGAATTCAACGAGATACGAGTCCGAGAGCACCGAGTTGAAGTTGTAGCGCCCGTTGTCGTCCGTCGTGACGGTCTCGATGACGTTGCCATTCGGGTCGAGCAAGCGAACGGTGATGTCGGCGAGTCCGGGTTCGTTCGCTGGATCGCGCAGGCCGTCGTTCGAGAGGTCGTCCCAAACGATGCCGCGAATAATGCCGGGCACGGCGGTGACGGAGATGTCGCGAGTCTCGCTCGTCGACAGTGCGCCGCCCGCGCCGAAGTGGCCTTGATCATCTACGACGATCGTCAAGCGCGTCGTTCCGTCGGCGTTGAACGGCGGCAGATAGCGGGCTCCGCGCAGTGCCGCGTTGATGTCGGCAAGCGTGCCGACAAAGGTCATCTCGGAGTCTTCAGTGCCGTCGCCCGTGCCGAACGTGAGCCCGTCAATTTGGCTCAAGGAGAGCTTGCCGTTGCCGACTGAGAGAGAGACGTGCAAGACGTTCGGGCCGTTCGCCGTTCCGAGTTCGTCAAGCACGACGATCCCGGTACCGAGTGTCGGACTGAAGACGAGCGGTTGATTCTCACTCGTCACAAACGAGTCCGGCAGTTGAATGCGCGGCGCATCGTTGACGGGATTGACGAAGATCGGGATCGAGTCTGTGTCGGTATCGCTACCGCCGTTTGCTGCGCCGCCTTGATCGATCGTTGTGATGTTGAGCGCGTCGTTGCCGGCGAAGTTCGAGTCCGGCGAATAACTGAGTCCGTCGAGCGCTGCATTGAGATCGTCGGTCGTTCCGCGCGTACGAATTGCGGGATCGTCGGTGCCGTCACCGAGAGTGAATGTGAGACCGGTCGTGCGCGGCAACGTCAACGTGCCGTGCGTGACCGAGAGGCGGACCTCAAGCAATCCGCGCGAGCCGGTTTCGAGATCGCCGATGGTGATGCCGTTAAGTGTTTCCGACGAGAAGACGAACGGTGTGTCTTCGTCGGTCGTCTGCAAACCGGGAACATTGTTGCGCGGGGCATCGTTCACCGCATCGACTGTCAGAGTGACCGTTGCTGGCAGCGAGAAGAGGCTGCCGTCGGAGACTCGGTAAGTGAAGGTGTCGATGCCGTTGAAGTCGGCGTTCGGAGTGTAAGTAAAAGTGCCGTCGGCATTGACGGAGACGGAACCGAACTGCGGCTGATCGACGACTTCAGCAGTGAGTGGGTCAGTCTCAAGATCACCGTCGTTGTCGAGCAGACTATCGGGCAAGAGCAGTGAAAGCGGGACGTCTTCGAGCGTGCCGAAGGCGTCGTCGACGGCGAGCGGCGGGTCATTGATGGGATTCACGGTGAGCGTGAAGGAGTCGCTCGCAGTGGCTCCGTTGAGATCGGTAATCGTGATCGTGATCGTTGCGCTGCCGAACTTGTTGGCGGCGGGGGCAACTCGCACGCTGCGGTTTACTCCGCTGCCGGAGACGACGATGTTGGCCGTCGGTACGAGTTGAGTGTTCGACGATGCGACGCTGATCGTGAGGTCGTCCGGCAGATCTTCGAGGTCTCCGATCAAGAAGCCGAGCGCCGCCGTCATCTGATCTTCGTCAATCGTTTGATCGGCGATATTGCTGATCGTCGGCGCGTCGTTGACCGCGTTGACGGTCAGCAAGAACGACTGCTGAGTCGTGCTGCCGTCAGCGTCTTCGATCGTCAGCGTGATCGTTGCGGTGCCGGACTGATTCGCGAGTGGGGAGACTCGAATCGTGCGCGTCGTGCCGGTGCCCGTAATGCTGATGTTGCTGTTCGGGACGAGCGCGGAGTTAGACGAACTGCCGGTGAGAACGAGGTCGTTTGCCGCCGTCTCGATGTCGTTGACGGTGACGTTGAGGTCCCCGGTATCGGCGTCTTCGTCGATCGTTGGATCGTTAATTGGACTGAGAATTGGGACGTCGTTGATCGACGTGACGATGATGTCGAACTCTTCGGTCGCTGTGCCGCCGTCGGCATCGGTGACGGTGAGCGTGATCGTTGCAGTGCCGAACTGATTCGCGGACGGCGCGACGACGACGGAGCGGTTTGCTCCCGTACCGCTGAAGGTGATGTTCGCATTCGGGATCAGCGTGAGGTTCGATGAAACCGCGCTGACGGTGATGTTCTGCGGTGACGATTCGATGTCGCCGATCGTGAAGTTGAGCGCGCTGGTTGTGCTGTCTTCGTCGATCGTTTGATCGGCGAGCGTTGTGATCGTCGGGTTGTCGTTGACCGCAGTGACGGTCAGCACGAACTGCGTTGCGGTTGATCCGCCGTCGGCGTCTTCAACGGTCAGCGTGATCGTTGCGGTGCCGGATTGATTGGCGACGGGAGTCACTCGGACGGTGCGATTCGCTCCGCTGCCGGTGATCGTGATGGCGCTCGTCGGGACGAGTGCGGCGTTTGATGTCGTCGAAGTTACGGTGAGATCGGCAACGGGCGTTTCTGTGTCGCCGACAGTGAAGCTCAGATCGCCCGTCGTGCCGTCTTCGTCGATCGTCTGATTGCCGATCGCGGTGATCGTCGGAGCGTCGTTATCCGAGGTGACGGTGAGCACGAACGAAGAAGTCGAAGTGCCGCCGTCAGCGTCCGTGACGGTGACTTCGATTGTTGTTGAGCCGAACTTGTTGGCGGCGGGAGTGACTCGGACGGAGCGGTTTGCTCCGGTGCCCGAGAACGTAATCGCAGCGGCGGGGACGAGCGTTGTGTTGCTCGATGTCGCGCTGACGACGAGATCGGCGGCGGCGGTTTCGATGTCGCCGATTGTGAAAGCGAGATCGCCGGTATCGCTGTCTTCGGCAATCGTTTGATCGGCGATGCCGCTGATCGTCGGCAGATCGTTCACGGAGGCGAGCACGACATCGAACGAGTCGCTGACGGTGCCGCCGTTCGGGTCTTCAACGGTGAGTGTGATCGTCGATGTGCCGAAAGCGTTGCTCGTCGGCGCGATAAAGATCGAATAGGTCCCGTTCGAGCCGGAGATGACGATGTTCGAAACATCGATCAACGCGGCATTCGAGGACAAAGCGGTGACGGTGAGGTTTGCCGGATCGTCGTCGATGTCGAGGACAGCGATGTTGCTGATCAAGATCGGTGAGTCTTCGGAAGCTGCGATGTCGCTGATGTCGCTGACAGTCGGGGCGTCGTTGATGGCAGTGACGATGACGTCGAAGGACTCGGTGACGGTGCCGCCGTTTTGATCTTGAACGGTGATGGTGATCGTCGACGTACCGAAGTTGTCTGCCGTCGGAGTGACCTTGATCGTGCGATTTGCTCCGGTGCCGCTAAGCGTGATGTTCGCGTTCGGGACGAGCGTTGTGTTGCTCGACGACGCGCTGACGGTGAGGTCGGCGGCGGCGTCTTCGGTGTCGCCGATCGTGAATGAGACGTCGCCGGTGTCACTGTCTTCGTCGATCGTTTGATCGGCGATACGGCTGATCGTTGGCGCGTCGTTGATAGAGGTAACGGTGACGTCGAAGGACTCGGTCGTTGTGCTGCCGTTTGCGTCTTCGACGGTGATTGTGATCGTTGTCGTGCCGAAGAGATTCGCGACCGGAGTGACTTTGATCGTGCGATTCGCGCCGGTGCCGCTGAGCGTGATGTTCGCGTTCGGGACGAGTGTTGTGTTGCTCGACGACGCGGTGACGATGAGGTCGGCGGCGGCGTCTTCGATGTCGCCGATCGTGAAGTTGAGATCGCCGGTGCTGCTATCTTCGTCGATCGTTTGATCCGCGATCGCGCTGATTGTCGGCGCGTCGTTGATCGAAGTGACGACAACGTCGAAGGACTCAGTGACCGTGCCGCCGTTTTGATCTTGAACGGTGATCGTGATCGTCGTCGTGCCGAAGAGATTTGCGGCCGGAGTGACTTTGATCATCCGGTTTGCGCCGGTGCCGCTGAGCGTGATGTTCGCGTTCGGGACGAGTGCCGTATTCGATGATGTCGCCGTGACGGTGAGATTGCTCGGCGCGTCTTCGATGTCGCCGATTGTGAAAGCGAGAAGGCCGGTGTCGGTGTCTTCGTCGATCGTTTGATCCGCGATCGCGCTGATGGTCGGTGCGTCGTTGATCGAGTTGACGGTGACAACGAAGGGCTCTGAAGCCGTTGCGTTTGAAGTGTCGGTGATAGTGAGTGTGATCGTGCTCGAACCGAACCCATTCGCCGCCGGAGTGACCGTGACGGTGCGAGTCGCTCCGGTTCCGGCAATCACAATATTGGAAAGCGGGACGAGAGTTTGATCTGAAGAAGTCGCTGTGATCGTGAGATCGGCGAGCGCGTTGTCGATGTCACCGATCGTGAAGCTAATGGGACTCGTTGCGGTGTCTTCGTCGATTGTCTCATCAGCGATTGCACTGATCGTCGGCGCGTCATTGACTGCATTCACGACGACGTTGAACGTCGTTTGCGAAGTCGCTCCGTCAGCATCTTCGACAGTGAGTGTGATCGTCGCTGTGCCCGAGAGATTCGCGGCGGGAGTGACTTTGACCGAGCGCGAACCGCCGGTGCCCGAGAGCGTGATGTTCGCAAGCGGCACGAGCGTTGTGTTCGAAGAGGACGCAGTGACGGTGAGGTTCGTCGCGGCAGTCTCGATGTCGTTGACAGTGAACGTGACCGTGCCGGTGTCGGTGTCTTCGTCGATCGTTTGATCGGCGATCGCGGTGATGGTCGGCAGGTCGTTGATAGCGTTGACGGTAATGTCGACGCTCGCATTGCTCGTCTGCGTGCCGCCACTGCCGGTGCTACCGAGATCGCTGACGTCGATGTCGATCGAAGCGACTCCGTTGAAGTTGCTCGACGGCAAAAAACTGAGACCGTCAAGCGCGGTATTGAGGGCGCTCGCGGTGCCTCGGAACGTCAGCGTTGCATCGGCAGTCCCGTCTCCGACGCTGAAAGTGAGACCCGTTGTCGAGGCAAGAGTCAGCGTTCCATTGGTGCCCGTCAGCGTGACTTCGAGATCGTTCGCTCCTACGTCGATGTCCGAGATTGCGATCGCATTGCTATTGGCATTGCTGAAGACGAACGAAGTGTCTTCGTCGGTCATTGCACTACGCGGGGCAGAGATGCTCGGCCCGTCGTTCACCGCGTTGACGGTGATCGTGACGGTGTCAGTGTCGGTGCGATTGAGGCCGCTGAAATTGTTCGCTCCGAGATCGTCGGTATCGACGGTTAGAACCGCAGTGCCGCTGAAGTTCGCAGACGGAATGAAGCTCAGTCCGTCGAGTAAGGCATTGATCGTCGCGAGCGAGCCTTTGAAGGTCATTGCCGCATCGTTGAGGCCGTCGCCCGTTGTGAAGACCAATCCGGTAACGTCGGGCAACGAGAGCACGCCGTTCGTGACGGAGAGCGACACTTGCACGTCGCTTGCTCCGGCATCGCCATCGCTGATCGAGATGACGTTGCTGTTCGAAGTGCTGAAGACGAGCACGGTGTCTTCGTCGGTTGTTTGCGTGCCGGGCACGGTGTTGACGGGGAATGCGTCATCGTCGTCTTGGATCGTGCCGTCTGCCGTTGCTGTCGCGATCGAGATGCCCGTCGACGGATTGCTGAGCGTGACTCGGAAGCCTTCGGCGAATTCGAAGTCGGTATCGCCTTGCACTTTGATCGTCAGCGTCTGACTGACTTCATTGGCAACAAAGGTCAGCGTCCCCGACGGAAAGCTACCCGTATCGAAGTCGGCGGCGTTTGCTGCGTTCGTGCCGAAACCCGTCACGGCGTAGTCGACCGTGAAGGCCGCCGTCGCGCTGCCGGTGCGCGAGACGGTGAAGGTGAAGTTCGTCGTGCTTGAGTCGCCTTCATTCTTTGTGGCACTCAAAGCGGTGATCGCGACGGATGAGGTCTGCGACAGAGTGACGTCGTTGCCGCTGCCGCCGACGTAGCTCAAGACGAACTCGACTCCGTTGATCGAGATGATGTCGCCTTCTGCGAGGCCGTTGAAGACGCCGCTTATGGCGTCGGTGCCGTCGTTATTGACCATCGTCAGCACTTGACCGGGACTCGACGTGATCGTGCCCGATGTAGTAAGTGTTGCACCGCCGAGTATCACAGTCCCGGTGACGTTGAGCTGATCGTAGCCCGAGCCGACCGTCGAGCTATTGGCTTCGATCGCGAGCATAGAACCGGAGTTAAAGGTGACGTTGCCGACGTTGAGGATGCCCGGTGAGTTACCCGGCGCAACGGTGCCGCCGCTGAGAACACTCACATTGCCCGTCGTGCCGCTGCCGCCGAGCGTTGCGGAGTTGTCGACGAGCACTGCTCCTGTGACCGAACCGTTAATGAGCGTGAGGCCCGCGAGCAGATTCGTCGGTTTGGTGTAGGTGTTCGCGGAGTTGATGGTGACGGTGTCGGTCGTCGTCTTGATGAGCGAGGCGCTGCCCGCGAGTTTCGCGTTGATCGTGCCTTTGCGGACGTCGTAGTCGACCGTTGAAGTCAGCGTGCCCGACGTGCCGTCGAGTGTGCCGTTGAGCAGAGCGAGCGCGGTGATGGTGTCGTCGAACGAGTTGATGTCGAACGTCGCATTGCCGTCGACTTCGAGCGACGTCGAATTCGCGATGAGATCATTGGCAGTGAGTTCGAAGCCGCCTGCGAGGAAGTGGATCGTGCCCGTGCCGGCATCGAGCCCGGTACCGTTAATCGAAAGAGTGTTCTCTTCGATGAGGAACTGATTGCCGTTGTTACTGGCGGTGTTTGTGGAGAGGCCGGTGACACTCAGACGCAGCGGATTGGCGACGCTCCCGATGCTGAAGCCACTGGCATCTCCTGCTGAGAGCGAGAGTTGACCGGCAATGATGTCGGTGCCGGATGCGTCCGCTTCGATGCTGCCGTTGCCGCTAGCTGTGATCGCGAGCGAGCCGCCATTGGTGTCGAGCGAGCCGCCGATGAAGCGGACCGTCGCGTTGCCGACGCTGAGGTTCATGTCGGTTGCTGCAGCACACGTGATGGCCGATGTAATAGAAATGCCAGTCGTTGCTGCGGAG
>CAZNMS010000120.1:12973-20228 GCA_964573505.1 uncultured Planctomycetaceae bacterium
CGTTGGTGGTGCCCATGGATGGCGTGTTGGCCGAGCCGATGCTGAGCAGCGCGCCGCTGAGTTGATCGAGTTCTGCGTCAGTCAGACTGAGTTTGCCCGTTGTCTCTGTGCCGAGATCAATCTGCCGATTGTTTTTGGCGTCGACTGTGATGTTGCCCGAACCGGCGTTGATCGTGCCGAGAATCGTCATGTCGGAAGCGAAGAGCGAGACGTTGCCATTCGAGGTGCTGAATGCTGCTCCGGCGTTGTCGATGATGAGAGCGCCGGTGCCGTCGCCATCACTGTCCGCGATGAGCGTGAGCGTGCCGCCGTTTGTCGCGATGTCCGCATTCGCTCCCGAGAAAGTGACGTCTTCGAAAGCACTGAGGGCGATCTTGCTGTTGTCGGTGCTGAGCTTTCCGGCGACCGTCAACTTATTGATGTTGCTGCTCGAGATGCCGCCACTGCCGACGGTGAAGTCTTGATTGATGGTGACGTTCTTGAAGTCGCCTATGAGTTGCGCCTGCGAAAGCGGAGTCGTCCCGCCGACGACTCCGTTGAAGACGACGGCTCCGACGGTTGTCAGCTTCTTCGCGCCGTCGATCGTGCCGTTGAAGGTGATGGTTGAGCTGACGGCGTCTCGGAACGAGACGTCGGAATCCAATGTCATCGCGCCGTTGTAGGTCTGCGTATTCGCCGTCTGGATCGTCGACGTTGCGAACGTGATGAACTCCGAAGTGACGTTGATGGAGTTCAGATCTGCGTTGCCATTGAACGTGACTGTGTCGTTGCCGCCTTCGCCGTCGACGGTCAACGAACCGAAATAGTCGGGATTCAAGCTGTTGAGATTGATGAGGTCGTTGCCCGCGCCGCCTCGAATGGTCAATGACGACGACGGGTTCAAGAACGTGACCGATTCGCCGACCGTAGAGTCGATGAACATTGACGAGTCTTCGTTATCGAACAGCGAAATCGTTTCGGCAGACGCGCTGAATTCGAAGATGCGATCGCTTGCCGAGAGGTTGTCAGTGATCGGTTCGAGGCCGAGATAGTCGACCGTGAATGTGTCGCTGCTGATGCCGAGTTCGACGCTGCCGTCACTCGCGTTCGTGAAGCGATGCGTGACGGTGTCGGCACTACCGTCGACGAGAGAGAGCGAGTCGTTGCCGCCCGTGCCGCCGTCGAACGTGATGCCGCCGAACGGAATCGGATTGCCGCCGGAGAAGTCGATGACGAGTTCGTCGTCGCTCGCTGCAGAGCCGACGACGGAGATCTTTGAGCCGCCGGCATTCGGGACTCGGAAGAGATCCTTACCGCCGCGCGAAAGGACTCGATCGCCGCTGTCGAGTGTGAGCGTTGTTTGACCGCCGCCTGCCGGCAGCATGATCGTCGCACTGGAAGTGTCGTTTGAGATCGTGACTACGTAGTCCTCGATTTCACCGTCGTTTGCAGGAACTGCCGCATCGAGGCCGCCAGTGCTACTGATTCGGAAGCGGGCGTATGTCTTGCCGACGCTTGCTCCGGCGGGGACGACGAAGCTGACGACGTTGTCGCCCGCAGTGAGTGTAATCGAAGTTGCAATCTGCTCGCCGGGATCGGACCAATCTCCGTCGTTGTTGAAGTCGATGAAGGCATCGAGCTTCGCGGTGCTCGCGTTCTGCAAGTTGACGACGGCGGAGGCGACGGTTGCTTGACCGCTCGACGTAATGATCGAACTGACGAAGGTCACTCCGTCTTCGTCATCGGTGTTGTTGGCGTCGTCACCGTCGGCGTTGCCGCTCGGAAAAGCGGCGGCATCTTGATCGGGCGCAGCGCCGAGCGACGGGCCGCCGAGATCGTGATGAGCTTGCTGCGGATAGACGGCGGGTGCATCGCCGTAATCAGCGGGGCTCGCATTGACCGTGACGCTGATCGATTCAGCGACGTGACCGATCGGTCCGGAACCGGTGTTTCCGAGATCGCTGACTTCGATCAGCACAGCGGTGCTACCGGCGAACTCGGGGTTCTGAGTGAAGACGAGTCCGTTCAGCGCGGCGTTGATCTCGGCTTGCGAGCCGGTGAAAGACAGCGTCGGATCGGCAGTGCCGTCGCCGATTGAGAACGTAAGGCCGGTCGTCTGAGAGAGCGTCAGGTTGCCGCTGTTGGCGCGGAGAATGACCCGCAACGGAGAGGCGCCGGCGTCGACATCGTCGATCGAGATCACGTTGCCGTTCGCCGTGCTGAAGACGAGCGGAGTGTCTTCGTCGGTTGTGTCAGATGACGGCGCGATGATCGTCGGGCCGATGTTGTCGGTGTAGGCGAGCGCGAAGCTCGCGTTCGTTGTTCCGCCGGCTGTGACGCTGAGTGTCGGCGTGCCGCTGACGTTGCGGCGGATGAGTAGCTCGGACGATGCCGAGTTAATCGTGAGGATGTCGACGCTGCGATCGCCGTTGCTGTCGGTGAAGACGAGTTCGTCGCCGACGCCGCCCGAAAGAGTGTCGTCGAGCGTGAACGAGCCGGTGCCGTTGTTCTTGTAGAGGTCGATCGTGTCGGCACCGTTGAGGATGACGGCGAGATCGAGATCGCCGTCGTTGTCGTAGTCGGCGAGATCGAAGCCGACGGGGTCGCTGCCCGTTGTGAATGAAATGGGCGCGGTGCCGTTGAAGTTGCCGCTGCCGTTGTTGATGAGCACTGTGATCGAGTCCGCCGCGCTATTGCTGATGAGCAAGTCAACGTTGCCGTCTTTGTTGATGTCGGCGGCTCGAATGGTGTCGGGAGTGTCGTCGGCTCCGACGCTCGACGTGCTGAAGGTGAGCCCGCCTTGATTGAGCGCGAGCGTTGCGTCATCGCCGAGTGCGTTGCTCGTCGCGAAGTCGAGCTTGCCGTCGGAGTTGAAGTCGGCAGCAACGAGCCCGCGCGGTTCGTCGCCGACGTTGATCGTTGCAGCGAGTGTGAACGCACCGGTGCCGTCGTTCGTGAGAATGCGGGTCTGATCGACGTTCGCGTTGACGACTGCAACATCGAGCTTGAAGTCGTTGTTGAAGTCGCCGATGACGATCTCGGACGGAGATTCTCCGACGGAGTATGTCGTCCCGGTTGAGAAGCCGCCGACCGCGAGACCGAGCAGCACGGTGATGTCGTTGCTGAGACCGTTCGCAACGACGATGTCCGTGAGGCCGTCGCTGTTGACGTCGCCGATCGCGGCATCTTGAGGACCGTCGCCGACAGCAAGTTCGGGCGTCAGATAGACACCGTTGTTGTTGATCAAGAGCGTGATCGAGTCGCTGTCGAAGTTCGTAACGACGGCGTCTTGATCTCCGTCGTTATCGAGATCCGCGTTCGTGATCGACGACGGTGCAACTCCGACTGCATAGGGAACGGCGAGCGCAAAGTTCGTTGCAGGCGAACCCGTTAGCGTAAAGCCATTCGGCCGTACTGCGACGACTCGCTGCGGGGAATTCGGGAAGATGCCGTTGAAGGTGTAACTGCCGTTACTCGCAGTGAGGACGGCGGGCTCATCAAGGTCCCGAACGCCGTTGTCATTGGAGTCGATGAAGACTTCGACGCCGTTCAGTCCGACTTCGCCGCCGTTTTGAACTCCGTTGCGATCGAGGTCGTTAAAGACGGTGCCGGTGATGGAGCCGAGTTCGATGTTACCGAATGACTCAAAGGTGCCGCCTAAAAAGGAATCGACAGTCACAATCTGACTGCCGAAGCGATTGAAGAGCACGTGCACTTCGGCGGCTGACGGTGCATCTGCGGCGACGGCTATATCCGTGAGGTTGTCGCCGTCAAAATCTACGATAGCGAGAGCTGCTGCGGGGAACGTCGTTTCGGTTGGCGACGCATTGTCAAAGGTGAGACCGCTGCGACCGAAGAACAGTTCAACGCCCGGCGAGGCGGCACGGTGTGAGACGGCGATGTCGACTTCGCCGTCTCGATTGAAATCGCCGACTTCAAGATCAGTCGGATTCTGCGAGGTCCTTCGCGAAGACGTTTGCGTGTAAGCAAAATTGCCATCATGCCGATAGACATAGACGTTCGTCGTTTCCAATGACGCAAGCACAATCAGCTCAAGCCCGAATTGTCCGTCGAGTTGTCGCAAAATGACACGAGACGGCGAGTCTGAGCCGGTGTCGACCTCGCCTGCATTTGCAAAGCCGCTGCCGGTATTGCGGAAGAGCACGACTTCGTTGTTGATGAAGTGACTGACTGCGAGATCAACCCGCCCGTCAGTGTTGATGTCGCCGACGGCAATTCCCGAAACCTTTGAGCCCGTATCAATGCTGTTCGCCGCGCCGAACGATCCGGTGCCGTCATTGGTGAAGAAGGTCAATTCGCGGTTGTGCGTGCCGCTACTGTTGCTGACGACGAGATCGAGATCTTGATCACGATCGAAGTCGGCGAAGATCAGTTCGGCCGGTGAGTCGCGACCGATAAGCGTGCCGCCGAGTGCAAGTGAGCCTTTGCCGTCATTGAGCACGAGTTGAACTCGATTAAGCCCGTGCTCACTCACAGCGAAATCAATGTCTCCGTCGCCATCGAAGTCACCGGCAGCGATGTGTTGAGGTTGCGAGCCGATCTCAACCGGCGGCAGCAAGATGAACTCAGTGGTGCGAGTGCCGAGACGCACTTGAATGCTGCCATTCGTGCCGCCGTGATTGAGCGAAACGAGATCGAGCACTCCGTCCTTATTCACGTCGATCGAGAGGACGTCGACAGTGTGACTTGAAGCCGCGTCGCTATAGGTCGTCGCATTGAGAGTCACCGTGCGCTGAGTGGTCTGCGCATGATTGGTCGGAACGACTTCGGCAATTCGATAATCGCCGGGAATGACGTTTTGAAAAAGTGCGGTGCCGCTCGATGCGCCCCCGTCGTCGGAAATGGCGGTCGGCTCGTGCGGATCCAGTCGACCGTTGTTGTTGAGATCGAGATAGACGGTGACACCGCCGAGCGGAGTGTCGCTTCCTCCGACTACTCCATCGGCATCGTTGTCAGTGAAAACGTAGCCCGTGACGCTTCGGAGTTGCTGCACTCCGAAGCTCTTTCCTTCAACGAGATCTCCCGTCGCAGGGTTGATGCGATAGTCGCCCGTCAGATTCGAGAACGTGACAATGTCGTCGGTGCCTCGATTCGAAGTGACGATGTCGACGCGCCCGTCGCCAGTTGTGTCGGCAAACGTGAAGCTCGATGGACCGTCGAGCGAGTTCGAAGTCAATTGCGGCGCACCGAAGTTGAAGTCGCCGAAGTTCGAAACGACGCGCAGTGCTCCGGCGGCAACTTCGGAAGCGACGACGATTTCAGGCAGACGATCGCCGTTGAGATCAGCCGCCTTCACCGTGCCGGGAGTTATGAACGTTCCGAGTACGACAGATTGCACCGACGAGAAGTCGCCGATGCTTCGCAGGATACGGACCGTGTCAGTGCCGACTTCCCCGATGATGAAATCAAGGTCGCCGTCGAGATCGAGATCACTCGCAGCGAGGCTCTGCGGCGCAGCATTCGTCGGCAGATTGAACGTCTTCGAGGCGAAACTGCCGTTCTGGTTTCCCGTCAAGAACTTGATGGCATCATCGAGTTCGAAAGCAACGGCGATGTCCGCTCGCTGATCGCGATTGAAGTCGCCGATCACGATGTCGCGCGGCGCATTGCCGGATGCGATGACAGTGCCTGAATCGAAGACGAGCGCTCCGGTCTGCAGAAACGCTTTGACTTGATCTGCTCCGTATTCAGCGACAACGAGATCGAGCTTGCCGTCGTTATTGAGATCGGCGATCTCGACATCACGCGGTTCGCTTCCTGTGCTGATCGTCGTGAGGAAGTTGATCGACGCACCGCCGCTCAAGATGTCGATCGAGTTACCGGTCTTATTGACGACGACGATGTCGTTGATGCCGTCACCGGTGAAGTCAGCGAGTTTGATGTCGCTCGGCGAGTCACCGGCTCCGATGAGCAGTGGCGCGTCGTATTCGAATGAGGGACCGGATCCGCCGAACGTTACTCCGCCGCCGTTCGGGATCGACCGCGAGCGAAGCACGGCAATTGCGTTGCTACTGGCAAGCGCAACGACGAGATCGGGGAAGCCGTCGCCATTGATGTCTCCCGATGCAATTGCTTCCGGATCGTTGCCCGAGCCGAGAGTTGTCGTTGATTGCAGAGCGAAGAGCAGTTCTTGCGGAGTCGTGATGCGACGATCGTTCGGCAAGCTGACGCCAATGTAATTATCGCTACCCGGTTCGAGGAAACCGAGGATGTAGCCGGTCTCGTCCTGCGGAGTTGCCGGATCGTCATCTCGCATCTGAGCGACCGGTTCATCGGCGTCACGGCGGCCGTTGCGATTAACGTCGAGATAGACGAGCCCGATCTCAGTGCTTAGCAGACCATCACCGTCATCAATGCCGTCGCCATTGGGGTCAAGAAAGGCTTGACCTGCAACGTCAGCGTCGCGTCGTTCGTAAGCCCCGATGTCGACAAAGTCCGAACCGTTATCGAGCGCATCTTGAGGCCGCGAAATACCGCGCTGATCGAAAATGGGGGCGCCGGAAGTCAATCCGGCATCAATCGCCGGACTGCCGAACTGCAAGGCATGCGTTTGAGTGACGACGCGAGCGGGTAATTGGAATGGGACGAACGGCGCGTAGAAAAAGTTCGGCAACGGGTTCACTGATGGAGGAGTGACCGCGTTCGTTGTGTTGTCTCGCAGAACATCGAGCTTCGGATTGATCAATCGCGAGACAACGCCGCCGCCGGTGTAAGAGGCATTACTTCCAGAACCGAGCAATTCGAATGTGTCACTATCGAGCACTCGCACGGTGAAGACACCGTTCGCTTCGTTGATCCCCGTAACGCCCCGCACTCGGACGCGATCACCGGTCGTCAGCCCGTGCGAGAACGCAGTGACGACAATCGGAGTGCTGCCTGTCAGATCGCCGATGACCGTCGATGTAACGCCGCCGACGATGTCGTTTGAGCCATTGAAGTCCGTTTGTCCGTCGGCGTCTCCGATCAAATTTCCGTCGATCGAAGTGACCGTGCCGTCGTAATCCGAGAAGGCCGGAGCGGTATTGCCGGCCAAGATTGAGTTCTGAACGACGATCGAACTCGTTCCAGAAGAGTTGCGATAGAGGCCGCCGCCTGTCGTTCCCGCATCGTTCGTTGTCACTGTGACATTGAGCAAGAAGGCCGTTCCGTCACTGACGCTAATGCCGCCGCCGTCTTCGAGAGCTGAGTTGCCGGAAAACGTCGAGTTTGTGATGTCAGCTAGCCCATCGAAGGCAAAGAGACCGCCGCCGTAGCG
>CAZNMS010000120.1:20238-20610 GCA_964573505.1 uncultured Planctomycetaceae bacterium
CAGCGAACCGTTTGAGAACAACGCGCCGCCGTATCCGTCGGCCGAGTTGTTGATGAACTCGGAACCGCTGACGGTTGCAAAACCACTCTTAAGTGCGAAGCCGCCGCCGACACCTTCTTGCGTGCCGCTGATCGATGTATTCAAGAGGAAGCGACTGCCCGTAATCAGCACGCTGCCGGCATCGACTTGCAAGCCGGCGCCGGGACCGAAAGTCATGTTCTCGGAGAACTCGCTGCTCTGAATCGTGCCGACAAGACTCGGCCCAATGAGAGCAAGACCGCCGCCGCCTTCGTCGCTGCTACTGTTCTTGTTGAAGCTCGTTTCGTGAATCGTGACGTTGATGCTTGAGCCCGAATTGCCGTCAGTGATGTA
>CAZNMS010000121.1:0-20460 GCA_964573505.1 uncultured Planctomycetaceae bacterium
CCCCTGGGCTTGTCCCAGGGGTTTAGCGGCCTTTGCGCTATTCGAATTTGCCCTAAAGCGTAGTAGCGCAGAAGCCGTTGAACCCCCGACGCAAGGTCGGGGGCGTTTAAATTACAGCCTCGGAGAGTCAAGCTACGAATCGAGCCCGGTAGGCCCGACGACGTCTACTCGCAAGATTGATTCGTCGCTCGTTTCGAACATCAACGAGCTTCTGACTTTCCCGTTGCGGCAACTTTCGAGGGCGTTGCCGCGCTTCCTAAGATCGGCCCGCGATCGACGATTCAGCGTGCTCGAAATCGTCGACGTTGCAGTGTCACAAGTATTACCGGCATGCGTCGCGTGCCTTTGACCGTCGCGGTTTCCTCGCCGCGATTCGTTGCCCACATGGAGTCGGCAAGGGTTGATCTATGAGTGTCGGATTCGTCCGCCCCAATGTTGCTGAGTTGCAGTTGCACGTCTTCGAACGCTCCGTGCATCCGGAGCTGTTCGAGATCTATGCCGCCGGGATTGTGCAACAGCCGAAGTTCAACGCGACGTTCCGCCTCTGCGAAGAGGGGCACGTCATTGAGTTCCGCACGCGCGACGGTTTGCTGACAGAAGTCGTCGCGGCGAAAGGACAGCTACTGCCGGCTCGCTGCGAAGTCTTCGAACGTCGCATGAAGGGCGTTCGCGACGAATCGCTGCGGTCGCACAACGGGCTGACTTACAACGTCAGCTTTCAGAACGAGCGACTGAGCCCCGAACTCTTCCTGCAACTGCACGAAGAATTGCTCGCCGACTGTGAGAAGGCGCCGCTGTCTTACATCTTCAAGCCCGCCAATCGGCTCGCTCCTGCGGCGTTGAGCTACCTGCAAGTCGACATCTGGCCGAACAGCATGCTGGTGCATACCTGCCATACTTTTCCGGCGGACTGCGCGATCGTGAAAACGCAGTCGTTGTTTGAACTGTAAGCCGAGTGGTAGTGAGATTTGTGGTCTGCACGACGGCAGTGACATCAGCAGACGGCCATCGCGACGCATGCCGCACGCTCAAACGTCTTCAACCCAACTGGCGAAGAAGCGGAATGACTCGTCGATCTCGCCCAGTACTTCGGCGTTGATGACGTCGCCGTAGTCGCGCTGTCCGTAGCCGTGCCCGCCGGCGAGAGTGTCGTTGCCCGAGTTGCCGCGAACGGTGTCTGCTCCGAACTCGCCGATCGCGATGTCGTTGCCCGCTCCGCCCGTCAGGTTGTCGGCATCGTCTCCGCCGAGCAGTGTGTCGTTGCCGTCGGCTCCGTTGATCAGATCGCTGCCGCGATGCCCGGCGATGCCGTCGTTGCCCGAACCGCCGAAGAGAGTGTCGTTGCCCGAGCGGCCGCGCAGAGTGTCGTCGCCCGCACCGCCGTCGATGGAGTCATTGTTGTCGCCGCCATCGAGCCAATCGTTTCCGTCATCGCCCGCGAGAGTGTCCTCACCGACTTCGCCGAAGAGTCGATCGTTGCCCAGTCCGCCGCGAACGACATCGAGCGCCTTGCCGCCGCGTAATGAGTCGTCTCCGTCGCCGCCGAGAATCGAGTCGTTCATCTCACTGCCGAGCACGGTGTCGTTGCCGGCATCCATCATCACGAGCACGTCGTGAGTGATGCGCGGGAAGTGCTCGCGCGCCACTTGCGAGAGATCGAGCGAGTCCGGCCCCGAACTGCCGCGCACGATGAGTCGCGTGAGATTCTCAGACGCAAACGCGCGGATCGGGTCATACGTCGCACCATTCACTTTGACGTCGATGCGTCCGTCGAATGTGTTGATCGCCGTCGTTGAACCGCTCGGCAACAGCAGTACGAGCAAGCCCGTTGAACCTTCAAACGTGCCGACAAACTTCGTGACTTCATCAATGCCATCAGCACCGTCGATGTTCGTGATGACGTTCGCGCCCGCGCCGCCCGAGAGAGTGTCGAGCCCGCCTTGCCCATTCACGGCGTCATCTCCGTCGCCGCCGAGCAACCAATCTCGCTCCGACCCGCCGCTCAATGAATCGTTGCCTTCTGCTCCGAGCAGAGTGTCATTGCCCCCGTTGCCGACGAGCACATCGTTGCCTTGATCGCCGATGAGACCGTCTGCTCCGAGATCTCCCATCAAGGTGTCGTTGCCCTCGTTGCCGAAGAGCCAGTCATCGCCGGTTTCGCCATTGAGGAAATCGCCGTCGAGCCCGCCGTGCAGATCATCAACGCCATCGCCGCCGAGCAACGAGTCGCTGCCGGCATCGCCGAAGATGCGATCGGTGCCGAGCCCGCCATTCGCCGTATCGTTGCCGAGTCCGCCATCAATGCGGTCATTGCCCGCGCCGCCATTGAGCGAGTCATTGCCGAGTCCGCCGTCGATCGAGTCACTGCCGTCGCCGCCGTCCGCAACATCGAGTCCGTCGCCGCCGAGCAACGTATCGCTGTCGGCACCGCCATTGAGCGCGTCGTCTCCGAGTCCGCCGTCGAGCACGTCATTCTGATCGCCGCCTTGCAACACATCATTGCCGTCGTTGCCGAGCAGCAAGTCGGCTTCAGTTTGCCCGTCGAGCGAATCGTCTCCGGCTTCTCCGTCGAGAGTGTCATTTCCGTTACCCCCGAGCACGGTATCGTTGCCCGCTCCTCCATAAACGACGTCCTGACCACTGCCGCCGAGCAACATGTCTCCGGTCGTCGTGCCGTAGAGAGTGTCGTTTCCATTACCTCCGCCGAGCGTCACTCCGCCGCCGTTAAAGCTGCGCGCATCGAGCACGTTCGCAGCGTCGCCGCCGGTCAGATTGAGTTGCTCAATCTCTGCGACCGAGTCCGTGCCGAGACCGACAAGTTGCGTACTGGTGCCAACTGTCGACAGCACGAAGTTCGCATCGCCCGTCTCTCCGAAGAGATCAATGCCCGTCCCGCCGATGATGCGATCGTCTCCCAGTCCGCCGCGCAGCACGTCGTTGCCGCTTTGCCCCGCGACCGTATCGGCTCCGTCTCCGCCTTCGATCACATCGCGACCGCTGCCGCCATTGAGCACGTCGTCTCCGGCATCACCGAAGATCGCGTCGTCTCCGAGTTCCCCGACCGCAAGATCGTTCCCGCCCGCGCCGCTGAGAGTGTCGTTTCCGTCGCCTGCGAGCAGAGTGTCATTGCCGTCTCCGCCAGCGAGTGAGTCCGCTAAGGCCGAGCCAATCAAGAGGTCCGTGCCCGCAGAGCCGACCAGTGTCACCGCACGACCGAAAGCCGCTGCGTCGAGAGTGTCGTTGCCGATCTGCCCGTCGATGCTGAGCGTTGCGTTGAAAGCAGCATCAAGCGGAGTCAGCACGAGTCGATCGTCGCCGCCTCCGCCAGTGATGCGCAGATTGCTCGACGGATTGCGGAACGCGATCGACGTCGCACCGACCGACACGCGTGAAACGCCGACGAGCGGATCATCTCCGAACGTCGCATCGTCATTGTTGTCGCCGAATTGAACCGCGCGATTCGGACTCGTGAGCTGATCAACGATCGTCGGCACGTTCGCAAAGGAGACAACCTCTCCGTCAATGTCGATGTTGCCATTTGCGCCCGTCAGCCCGGTGTAGTTCACATTACCTGCGCTCGCCGCTCCCAGTTCGAGCGTCGCTCCGGCGCCAGCGGTACTCAAGAACTTGAGGCCGCCGAACGGCAAGACATCGCCCGTGCTGAACTCGATGACGAGTCGATCAGCGCCGCCGGAACCATTCACGGTGAAGTCTTGCAACGCCGCGAACTCATGCTGAAAGAGGATGCTGTCGTTCGAACGCCTCACGACGAGATTCGCGCCTTCGGCGCGCAAGCGATAGGTGTCCGCAATGGGCAACGTCACCGCGAGAGAACGCTGAGCTTCAAAAGCTCCGATGTCGTTCGGTGTCTGAATGGGTCTCAGTCGCCCGCGCTGATCGAGATCCGGTCCGCCGACCGGATTTGCTTGATCGAGCGCCGGACTGCCCTCGCGCAAGGCATGCGTGAGCGTGCCGCCGCCGTTATCTCCGAAGCCGCCGAGCATCGCATTGATGGGGCTCTCCACTGTTCCAACACGATTGCCATTCAGGCCGGTCTGCAAGCCAGAGATGCGCGTCGCGACCCCAATCAAGTTGTAAGCACTGCTGACAAACTGACTGACGACGTCTTCGCCTTCGTTGCCCGCGACCAATGTGTTGTTGATCTTCAGACGCAGCGAACCGTCATTGAAAATGCCGCTGCCTTCTCCGGCTTGCGACTGATTCGCAGCGATCGTCACGTTGACGAAGTCCGCGCCGGAAGACGAAGTCGTATGCAAGCCCGCACCTTGACTGCGACCAGTCGCGCCGCGCGGTCCTCGTCGTCCAAACAAACCGCTGTTGACTCCCGTGCCTTCATCACCGCCGTCGCCGCCGCGACCGCCGGCTGTTGTGTTCGAAGACAAAGTCGCATTCGTCGCGAGCACATCGCCTTCATTCACATAGGTCGCACCGCCGAGCGCATCGCCGCCGAGTCCGCCGCGTCCGCCGCCGCCGCCATCACCGCCGAGCGCTCCGTCTCCGGCGACGCCGCCGGGGCCGCCGCCGGCGGAGGTTCCGAAGCGCCGTAGGGTGTAGCCGACTGCCGACTGAGTGACGTTGATCGTTCCGCGCCAAATCATGAAGCCGCCGCCGGTCGCCACTCCGCCTTCACCGCCTGAACCGCCCGCGCCGCCCGTTCCTCCATTGCCGCCGGATGACCCGCCGCCCATTCCGCCGAGCCCACCGTTATCGCCCGTGCCGCCGATCGCGCGGTTCGTCAATAAGTTCGATTGAGTGATCGTTGTGTTGCTCGCGGCCAGCATGAGACCGCCGCCGAGTGCTCGACCGGCAACTCCCGCTTCGCCGCCCGGTGCTCCGCGCAGTCCGGTACCTCCGCCGCCGTGCCCGCCATCACCGCCTCGCCCGCCGCGTCCCGAGTCACCGCCCTCCGCTGCGTTCTGATTCAATGACGAACTCGTGATTGTCAGCGTGCCTGAATCGAGATGAATCGCGCCGCCCTGCGACCATCCGCCTTCTCCGCCGTTACCGGCATGCCCGCCGTCGCCGCCCGCTGCTCCCGCGCCACCGTCTCCGCCGCGACCTCCGTTACCGCCGAAGGCATTGTTCTCATTGAGCACTGAGCCGCTAATCGTGATCTGCGATCCATACGAGTAGATCGCGCCTCCGAATGACATCCCGCCATTGCCGCCGTCTCCGCCTTGCTCTCCGTTCGCTGCGCTCCTTGAACCGCCGCCGATGCCGTTGCGGCCATTGCGTCCTTCAGCGCCGTCTCCGCCAATCGCGAAGTTGTTGATGAGCCGACTATTGCGAATGGTCAATGTTCCGCCATTGATCGCGATCGCGCCGCCGTTCGCGCGCCGTCCGTCTCCGCCGTCGAGCCCGATTGCTCCGAGTGCTCGATTACGGGTCATCTCAACGTTCTCAACAACGACGTCAGCGTTGTTCGCGAGGATCGCGGCGCCGGCTGCTGGGCGATGAGTGGGCAGGCTGTTGTCGAACCCATCATCCCGCGCAAGACCATCAGTGATCGTGAGGTTGCGGAAGACAGCGCGCACGCCGGGCATCACCTGAAAGAGGCGATCGACGTTATTGCCATCAAGCAACGTTCGACCGACGCCCGCGCCTTGAATCGTGATCGTCTTGCCGACTTCCGTCAGATCGAAGTCACCGGTCGCTGCTGAGTTCTCTTGCCCCGTGCCATTTGGCAGTACGAGCTTCCAATAGCCCGAGCCCAGTTCGACGACGTCATCTTGCCCATTCGAGTTTGCGGCGATGATCGCTGCTCGCAAGCTTCCCGGTGCGCCATCCAGCGCGAGGATGTCGGGAGTAAATGTCGTCAGCACTTGCCGTTGCTCAAGCGCTTCAATGCGCGAGCGACGTCTCGCGTTCCGAAAGCGATCGCCTTTCTCACGGCGAAAACTCGCAACCGACGCTCGCCCCAATTGAGCCAATCGTCGAGCGACTTGCCGATGCCAGTTGCCCACAAAGTTCGTTCGGGTCTTCTGCTCTGATCCTGCGGAACTCGCGCGAGTGCCCAGTGAGTTCGTTGAGCGAGATGAATTCGAATTGGTCATGTTGTCTCGGAGAAAAGAGAGGTGACAAGGACCGGTCGGCACGTCGTTGTTCAACTTGTTGCTCAGCGGCGCTAGCGACTGTTTCGCCGCGCTGACGCCAAGAAAGGGAGTCGGCAACGATCGTGCGGGTTTGAGGTCATTCGGAACGATGTCCGATGTGACGTTGCGAGAAAGCAACGCTCCGAAGTCCTGTCACCGGCAAACGTTGGCGCGCGAAGCCGCATTCAGGACGCTGCGACTGTTGCTTTACCGCAACATCCCGCGACGGAAGCGATCGCGCGGACGGCACCAAATGGGCGAGTCACTCCCCGCGCACTCACGAGTCGCGCAGGACAGCAGAGACGCAACTGCCGCGAGAGTGCTGCAAGACCGCAGAAGCACTCACGTCGACGGCTCTGAGTCACATGAGCCGGAGCATCTTGAATCAGCGCTCAACCTCGAATGTGCTCATGCGAGTCGAATGACATGTAACCGTTGTTTCAAAAGCGTCTCGCACAGCACTCGACACAGAATTCAAATGAGTGCGACCGGCACTCCGGCACTGAATCTGAGTCGTCTCCGTCCGGCTCGCCCGGACGGGACGAACGACTGGTCGGCTACTTGACTCCAAAACAAAGGCTTTTTCGCTCTCCGTCCGGCTTGTCCGGACGGAAGCAACGACTGCTCCGCTACCACTGCGAGCGAGTAGCGGGTCAGTCATCCGTAGTTCGGCTCCTGCCATCCGCAGGAAGCCGCTTTTCGACAGTCGTACTTTCCTGCGGATGTGCCCATGTAATTCGAATATCAGGGCAATGAGCACCAACAACCGCAAGCAGAACGAGACACCGAACTCGCGCACTTAATCTTTAAGTGACCTATCGACGGCTCGTGCCATCGTTTCATCAGACCGCCACTCCACTGTGTCCGTGATGTGCCGAACTCCGCGTTGCGCGAACGAAACCGCTCCCATCTCCAAACCGACATTCAAATCGCTCTTTGCGCGAATGCGTCGGCACATCAGAAAGAGCGTTCGCTGATCTCTTCTGAGGAACACATGCATTTGGGGGGTACGACGGACTTGTAGTCCGTCGCTTCTCACGACGACGACGTTTGACGGACTAAAAGTCCGTCGTACCAGTGTTCCTCACCCATCGTGGCGACGCCCGGTGAGGAACTTCTGATTGAGCCTCATGCGAGCCGACGATCAGCAACCGTGCTTCATTCTTGAAAGGCATGCTCATGCCCCTGCTCTACACCGATCCGTGCTTTCTCGATCACGACACTGGAGCGCATCCCGAATCGGCGAAGCGGTTGAAAGCGATCACCGAGCAACTGGCGAAGTCCGATGTGCTCGCAAAGTTCGATCGCGGCACGATCGCGAGTGCTCCGAAGACGCAGCTCGAACGAGTGCACTCCGCTCAATACATCGAGCACGTGAAGATGTTCGTCGAAGCTGGCGGAGATCGAATCGAATCCGATACCGCCGTCTGCAAGAAGTCGTATGAGGTCGCGCTTAAGGCTGCCGGCACGGCCTGCGACGCGGTCGAGCAAGTCGTCAGCGGCAAACACAAAACGGCGATGTGCTTGATTCGTCCGCCGGGGCATCACGCATTACCGACAGATGCAATGGGCTTCTGCCTCTTCAACAACGTCGCGGTCGCAGCTCGTCACGCGCAGGCGAAGTTCGGGCTCAAGCGAGTGCTCATCGTCGACTGGGACGTGCATCACGGAAACGGCACGCAGGACACCTTCTACGAAGACGAGAACGTCTTCTTCTTCTCGGCGCATCGCTTCCCGTTCTATCCCGGTTCCGGCGAGAAATCTGAAACGGGCAAAGGCAAAGGGCTCGGAACCATTTTCAATTTGCCGGTGTCCTTTGGCACCGCGCGGCGCGAGTACCATTCGGCGTTCGAGTCCGTACTCACGAAATGTGCCGATAAGTGCAAACCGGAACTCGTGCTGATCAGCGCCGGCTTCGATGCGCATCGCAAAGACCCGATCGGATCACTCGAACTCGAGACCGAAGATTTTGAGACGCTGACAAAGCTCGTTCTGCAAGTCGCTCAGACACATAGCAAGTCGCGGTGTGTGAGTTTGCTCGAAGGCGGCTACAACGTGCAGGCACTCGCCGAATCCGTCGAGCTGCATCTCAAGACGCTCGCTGCGTTCGATCCGAAGAAGGCGTAGTCGTCAGTCATGAGTCCGTCGTCATTAGTCATTGGCCCAACAACTACGGACTCATGACCAATGACTAAGGCGAGCGGCAGTTGAGAATCTACCGACGACTTCTTGTACGACGGACTTGTAGTCCGTCGGGTTTCGTCTTGGACGGACTACAAGTCCGTCGTACCGGTATCAACTCATCTACTGACTCTCCCCACTCGCCTCACGCTTCGCTCCCTCCCACAAAAAGGCTCTCGCTTGTCTCAAGTCACGCGCGAAGAACTGAAGATTACTCATCAAAGAGCGGTACTCGTTGCGCTCGTCGAGCAACATGAAAAGGATCTCGTTGAAGATCCGCTCTCGGAGTTGCAGGGACTGGCTGAAACCGCCGGAGTCGAGATCGTCGGTCGACTCACTCAGACCCGACGCTCGCCCGATCCCGCAATGTGCCTCGGTTCGGGAAAGGTCGAAGAGCTCAAAGCACTCGTCGAATCGACGAACGCCGAACTCGTCATCTTCGATAACCAGTTGAGCCCCAGTCAGGGACGTAATCTCGAACGCGAACTCAACCGCATCATCGTCGATCGCAGCGAAGTGATTCTCGACATCTTCGCGAGCCGCGCGCGGACCTATGAGGCGAAGCTGCAAGTCGAACTGGCTCAAACGCTCTACTTGAGACCGCGCTTGAAGCGCATGTGGACGCACCTCGAACGCATCGAAGGCGGTATCGGTGCCGGTCGCGGACCGGGTGAAAAGCAGATCGAAACGGACCGACGACTCATTGATAAGCGCATCGACGAATTACGCCGCAAGCTCGCAGAGATGACCGCGCATCGGCAGCGAATGGTCTCGCAACGCACCGATCACAAGACGGTCTCGCTCGTCGGCTATACGAACGCCGGCAAGAGCACGCTGATGAATGCGCTGACCGGCGCCGACGTCTATGTCGCCGATCAACTCTTCGCGACGCTCGATACGCGAACTCGCAAATGGCCGTTGCCCAATTGGGGCGATGTCCTCTTGAGCGATACCGTCGGCTTCATTCGCAAGCTGCCGCATCATCTTGTGGCATCGTTCAAATCAACGCTCGAAGAAGCCCGCAACGCCGACTTGCTGCTGCACGTGATCGATTCGAGTCATCCCGAAGCCGAGCTTCAGATCGAGACCGTGCATCACGTGCTCGACGAGATCGGCGTCGATCGCTCGAACATGATCCTCGTGCTGAATAAGGCCGACGCGGTCACGGACCGTTCGATCGTCGACGTCTTGCGAGTGAAGCACGAGTCCGCCGTCGCGATCAGTGCGTTGACGGGAGAAGGCTTTGATCGACTCGCCAACATGGTCGCAAAGCAATTGGGCGAAGGCTTTATGAACCTGCGCGTCAGCGGCCCGGTAAGCAACGGCCGGATCGGACCATTTCTCTCTCAGCACGCTCAAATCATGCGGCAGGAATACACCGACACCGAAGTCATCTTCGAATGTCGCCTACCGCGCTCGCTGACATACCGCCTGCGCGAATTCGACGTCTCCGTCGAGCCACTCACGACGAAGTAGCCCCAACGGCCGGGATATTGCAGACAGTTCAAGCGAGCGATGCCGACCGGTGATCTCACGCTCGGTCATCTGCGACCTCAACGTAGTGAGCCTCTTCCTTTTCCAGTTCAAGCAAAGTCCGCCATTCTCGATGCAACCGCCCCCAACACCAAATAACGGTTGCATTGATCTGGCACGGTCCGGAGTGTGATACCAACTCGGTCCATCGCGCGACCGGTTCCTCGGTAATGACTGAATATCAACAGTTCCTCGCCGGCTTCCCACGATCGCATAAGGCCGTCGCCAATACGGGACAGCAGATGGATGTTCGGCTTGCCGATACTGCCGTCGGACCATCACGCGATCGTCGCATGCACGCTCAAACCATTCGCGTTTGCCCTGAGGCGGCTTTGCCATCTGCACGTCGGAATGCCGCATGAGCAATGCCTCGAACAGACCACTGGCCGTTGTCACGTTCTGAAACGCAGTGGCAATTCGATCAAACATGTCGGAGATTGGCGGCCCATCACCCAAACGCAGTAAGGCGGCATCGAGCCGACCGGGCAACCGTCGCGCGAACTCCTTCGCCGGTTCATGTAATTCAAAGTCCACTGTCGACAACGCCCGAGTGCCATAACTCGACGACACGAACTGCAAATGCTGAAACGCATCATCGAGCAAACTGGCGACTGACTCGAAGGCTTCAATCACGTGCCAACGCATCGCGAACTCGGATGAGGAAAGCGGAGTTGCAAGCAGTGCCCAGCATGAGCGAAGCCGATCGCGGTTGTTGAGCTCGAACTGTGAGCGACCGACTCCGAGTCATCTTCAGTGACACCTCAAGTGACACCCAAAACCGTGCAACTGAGGAGTACTTGAGAGTTGTCGGCCGATTCATGCTCCATAAATGAAGCGACGAGCGAGTCGTCGAAAAGGCTGCGAATTAGCCGCAATTGCGATGCACTGACAACGTCTGAAAATCTACGCCCGGAGGGATTCGAACCCCCGACCGTCGGATTAAAAGTAGGCTGCTCGTATGAGGATATGGCCGAAAAACAAGGCGAAATCAAAGACTCTGGCGGTTTGGTTGCTCCGATGGTTGCACTCCAGAGTCGTGATCGGGCCTGCGATTCTGTGATAACTCTTGAGCCTGATGCCATACAGCAAACCGCCGAATCAAAGGCGTCGGCCATGAGCTTTGCGGATCGAATTGATGCGGTTCTGAGTCTGCCTCTGAGCGACGGCGAGAAGGCCGAACTGCTGCGGTTGCTGCTTCGCGATGTGCAGGGTTGAGGTTGATGTGGCTGTTGGGCTGAGCCCGTGGCTGACGCAGGGCGAGGTTGGTGTTGCGAGCCATCGGGCCACCTTTCGATGGCGCGATCAAAAGGTCGATGTCTCCGTTCGAGCGAGGCTGCAAACAAACCATGCCGCAGGCTGAGGTGATGGGGATGAGATACGGAACGCGGTCATCACTTCGGGCCGTTAAGCAACGACGTTCGCTGTCCGCTGCGAGCGATTGGAGACGCCCTCGTTGCTGCCGAGCGGAGTCCCAGACGACGTCGTGAATCGCGAGGCGTCAGATCGACGGTCGACCCGGAATTTTGGATGGACCCGCCCCCTTTGTGGGATCAAGGGAACTCAGTTATCCCGAGGTCCGAGGTAGACGACTTTTCGTTTGGGTTGCGAAAGAGCGACCGTGACTTTGTGCCTCTCCTGCCGTTTGTCGAACGAGTCCGTTGGTCATGTTGCTCAGGTCGATTCTTGAGCTTGGCCAGATGCTTGAGGCTGTCTGCTACCGCGAGCCTTTCTTGAAGAAACATCGCCGAGTGCGTGCGATGCCTGTCTTCGTCGCATGGCCTAATGCCGAGGCGAGGCATTGCGTGTCCCGCGAAGTTCGATGCAAATAGAACAGCTTTATGAGCGACGCTGCGTTGAGGGATTCGGCGCTCGGCCTATCCTCAGCCGTTCAGGGCTGAGGCTGACTCGGCTCGCGCTTCGATGCGGCTTCTGAAGACAACGCAACACATGGCTGAATCCAATCTGTCGTCCTTCATCTGGTCCGTCGCCGATCTGTTGCGCGGGGACTACAAGCAATCCGACTATGGCAAAGTCATCCTGCCGTTCACGGTGCTGAGACGCCTGGATTGCGTGCTCGAACAGACGAAGGCCGCTGTGCTCGCCGAGTTCGACAAGCGGCAGAAGATGGGGCTCAATCCCGAGCCGTTCTTGCTCAAGGCCAGCGGGCAACTCTTCTTCAACACGTCGCCGCTCGACATGAAGAAGCTAATGGGCGACCAAGACCACATCGCCGAAAACCTCTTCGCGTACATCCAAGCGTTCTCGCCTGCCGTGCGAGACATCTTCGAGCGGTTCGAGTTTCACACGCAGATTGAACGACTCTCGAAGTCGGGCTTGCTGTATCTGGTGACGGAGAAATTCTCCGGCATCGACCTGCATCCCGAGACCGTCAGCAATGCTCAGATGGGGCTCGTGTTCGAGGAGCTGATTCGCAAGTTCGCAGAAATCTCCAACGAGACCGCCGGTGAGCATTTCACGCCGCGCGAAGTCATCAAGCTGA
The DNA here is from genome assembly GCA_964573505.1 of uncultured Planctomycetaceae bacterium. GTDB lineage: Bacteria > Planctomycetota > Planctomycetia > Planctomycetales > Planctomycetaceae > AM-0621. The sequence continues at coordinate 12,328 of CAZNMS010000121.1, forward strand.
TGGTCAATCTGATCTTCATTGAGGACGACGAGGCACTCACGAAGCCGGGTGTCGTGCGGTCGATCTACGATCCCACGGCAGGCACGGGCGGGATGTTGTCGGTCAGTGGCGAGCATCTGGGCGGGCTGAATCCCGACGCTCGGCTGGTGATGTTTGGTCAGGAACTCAATCCCGAGTCCTACGCCATCTGCAAGGCCGACATGCTCATCAAGGGGCAGGACATCGGGAACATCATCTTCGGCAACACGCTGTCGAACGATGGTCTGCCGAGCAAACACTTCGACTACATGCTCAGCAATCCGCCGTTTGGCGTGGAGTGGAAGAAGATCGAAAAGGAAGTCCGCAAAGAGGCCGACGAGCAAGGCTTCAACGGGCGGTTCGGGCCGGGCTTGCCGCGAGTCAGTGATGGCTCGCTGTTGTTCTTGTTACACCTGCTGTCGAAGATGCGACCGGCCAAAGATGGCGGCAGTCGGTTTGGGATCGTGCTCAATGGCTCGCCGCTCTTCACGGGCGGAGCGGGATCGGGCGAGAGCGAAATCCGCCGCTATGTGCTGGAGAACGACCTCGTTGAAGCAATCATCGGGCTGCCGACCGACATGTTCTACAACACGGGCATCAGCACTTATGTCTGGATCGTCAGCAACCGCAAACCGGCTCATCGCAAGGGCAAGCTGCAACTGATCGACGCCAGCAGCTTCTGGCAGAAGATGCGAAAGAGTCTCGGCAGCAAGCGGAAGGAACTCAGCGACGAGCACATCGCCGAGATCACGCGGCTGTTCGGTGAATGTCGTGAGGAGACACGCGACGGAGTGCCCATCAGCCGCATCTTCAAGAACGAAGACTTCGGCTACATGACGATCACGGTCGAGCGTCCCGAGCGTGACGCAGCGGGCAACATCGTGAAGGCGACGAAGGGCAAGCTGAAAGGCAAGCCGCAGCCGGACTCGAACCTGCGCGACACCGAGAACGTGCCGCTGAGCGAAGACGTCGAGACCTACTTCGAGCGTGAAGTCTTGCCGCACGCTCCCGACGCTTGGATCGACCACGAGAAGACGAAGATCGGCTACGAGATCCCGTTCAACCGCCACTTCTACGTCTTCAAGCCCCCGCGCGAACTGTCCGAGATCGACGCCGAGCTAAAGGTCGTCACCGACCGCATCCTGACGATGATCGGAGGGCTGTCGAAATGAGCTTTCCGATATACCCGAAGTACAAGCCCAGCGGAGTCGGATGGCTCGGCGATGTGCCCGAGCATTGGCATGTCCAACGCCTTCGGTTCGCAGCGGAACTAAACCCGTCTAAGTCGGAAGTCAGCCATCTTGACCGTAATACCGAAGTCTCATTCTTGCCAATGGAGGCCGTGGGCGACGATGGCACGTTGAATCTCAACACGGTGAAGCCGATCAGCGAAGTTGAAAACGGATACACATACTTTCGCGATGGTGATGTCACAGTAGCCAAAATCACGCCGTGCTTTGAGAACGGTAAAGGCGCTTTGATGTCCGGGTTGGCGAATGGGATCGGCTTCGGAACGACAGAGTTGATCGTCGTTCGCCCCAAGCCCGAGAAAGTCATCGGCAGCTATCTGCACTACCTATTCATCTCATCGGAGTTTCGCAGTCTCGGCGAATCGCACATGTACGGAGCAGGCGGGCAAAAACGAGTGCCTGACGCGTTTGCTCGGAACTTTGCAACCGCGTTCCCGCCGCCTTCCGAACAATCGCAGATCGCGGCGTTTCTGGATCGGGAGACGTCGAAGATTGACGGGTTGGTGGGGGAGCAGCGGCGGCTGATTGAACTGCTGAAAGAAAAACGCCAAGCCGTCATCTCCCACGCCGTCACCAAAGGTCTGAACCCTCACGCCCCCCTGAAGCCCTCCGGCATCCAATGGCTCGGCGATGTCCCCGAGCATTGGGAGTTTGGTCCGCTGAAACGATTTTGGGAGGTCGTTGATTGCAAGCACGTCACGGTGCCGTTTCTGGAAGACGGATATCCGGTCGCAAGCGTGATGGAAGTTCGGGAATTTGAATTAGACCTATCGCATGTTCTTCGAACCTCCGAGGAATTCTTTCACCTGCTGACTGATGGGGGGCGGCAACCGCGACGCGGTGATGTCATTTACTGTCGGAATACTGCAAATACAGGAACGTCGGCCTACGTCGGCACGGACGAGCCGATCGCTATTGGCCAAGACGTTGTATTGATTAAGTCGGGAGAGCAGAACGGTCGGTTCCTCAACTACATTCTTCACAGTGGAACAATGGCTGCGCAGCTTGCGACATTGATGGTTGGCTCGACGTTTAAGCGAATCAACGTGGCTGAAATCCGACTGCTCTCTGTGACTTGTCCAACGAGGGACGAGCGAGACTCTGTTGTCGAATTCCTCGACGCCGAAACCACGAAGCTCGACGCCCTGACCGCCGAAGCGGAGCGAGCCATCGAGCTGCTGCAAGAACGCCGGACCGCCCTGATCTCCGCCGCCGTCACCGGCAAGATCGACGTCCGCAACTTCGCCCCCACGGAGGCCGCGTAATCATGGAGAATCTCGACTACTTGCGCGGACTAGTGACCGAGTTGCGAAAACTCCCGGCGGAAACTCAGTGGGTTGAATTCAAAGAGAATAACTCCAACCCCGAAGAGATCGGCGAATACTTGTCGGCACTCAGCAATGCGGCGGCGCTTCACGGCAAAGCCAACGCCTACTTGGTCTGGGGAATTCGTGACAAGACGCACGAAGTCGTTGGCACGTCGTTTAAGCCGCACACTGAAAAGAGAGGGAACGAGAATCTCGAAAACTGGCTGCTAAAACTGCTCAGCCCGCGTCTGCATTTCCGTTGGTATGAGTTTGAGTATCAAGGTCAACCAGTTGTGCTGTTGGAGATCCCACGAGCCACCGGCAAGCCGACTCAGTTTTCGGGTGATGAGCTGATTCGCGTCGGGTCATACCGCAAGAAGCTGAAGGAGCATCCCGAACTTGAACGAGAGTTGTGGCGCGTCTTCGACACGACGCCATTCGAAGAGATGCTCGCAATGGAGCGTGTCGATGGCGCTCGAGTGCTGACGCTCTTGGACTATCCAAGCTATTTCGAACTGCTCTCCCGCAACTTGCCAGATGACCGGCTGAAGATTCTGGCTGCACTGGAAGAGGATCGACTCATCGCCCGCAACGCTGCCGGAAGCTGGGATGTGACAAATCTGGGAGCAGTCCTCTTCGCCAAGAACCTTGACGAGTTTCGCAGCCTGAGCCGAAAAGCGATGCGAGTGATTGTGTACGAAGGACGCGGTCGGCTTAAAACGAAGCGTGAACAGGACGGTCGGAAAGGATATGCGTCTGGCTTTGAAGGGTTAATTGACTTCATGAACGCCTTGCTCCCCCGCAATGAAGTCGTCGGGAAAGCGCTTCGAAAGGACGTGCCGATGTACCCTGAATTGGCCATCCGCGAGTTAGTCGCGAACGCTTTGATCCATCAGGATTTTTCAGTGACCGGGGCCGGTCCCATGATCGAGATCTTTGATGACCGCATGGAGATCACGAATCCGGGGATTCCGTTGGTCAAGACAGAGCGATTCTTGGACACGCCTCCGCGCTCTCGTAACGAGGCACTGGCTTCAGTGATGAGGCGGGCTGGCATTTGCGAAGAACGCGGCAGCGGAGTCGACAAGGTGGTATTTCAGACGGAGTTCTACCAACTCCCCGCCCCACTCTTTGAGACACCAGAAGGATCGACTCGGGCCATTCTGTTCGCCCATAAGCCACTCAACGACATGGATCGCGCTGACCGCGTGCGAGCATGCTATCTCCATGCCTGCTTGCGGTATGTCGAACGCGACCCGATGACCAATTCAAGTTTGCGAGACCGGTTCGGCATCGAGAAGCAGAACAGCGCGAAGGCGTCTCGCTTCATCGCGGAAGCCGTCGAGGACGGACGAGTCAAACCATTCGACCCGGAACAGGGGAAGAAGCACGCCAAGTACCTGCCGTTCTGGGCCTAGCCTGAACTGAAAACTCTTTTTGATGGCTATTTGATGGAAATGGGGTTTATGACGAATCGTCTTTTAATGGAGAATCACAACTCTAATGGCAACAATAACTTGCGAACCGTGTCTCGGGGCCATCTTATTTGATGGGTTGTGATTTTGAGGGAGAGATAAGGAGTTTTGAGAACTCCAAAGTCGGATGGAATTGGGCGGCGTTGGCTGAGTCCTCTTGCAACGTGCGCGGTCGTGAAGGTCGCCGCAAAGCGGGCATTCTCATGTGCTGGCTATGTGCTGACAGGTCGTTTGGCCGTGAATTGAACGAGACGAGATCGTCATGAAGCCTTTTGCTAGATAGGACTTACGAGATTGGAGCGTTTCCAATCTCATGTGCTGGCTATGTGCGACCGACTCGAAGCGGCGGCAGTCACAATGACGCATATCGGCGCGATTTGGCGTAATGTCGGACGGCCTAATATCGACGTAAATGCCTATTCCGGAACGAGTAAGGGATGCCGCCAAAGAATGCGACGACGCAAAACGGCGTATTCTTGGCGTATTTCTGGCGCAATTGTTTGGCTTAGGTCTGCTCTGGTTTGTGATCACGAACGACGGTCATGCCTTAGTTCGCGGAAAGCGAATATTGCGAACTAAGAGCGGTTGCTGAGTTCGAGACCGTAGGCGGTTTCAGAGAGAAAGCGTGTTGTTGAAGCCTGCTGCGACGGGCGGGGAATTGAGGACTTCATGGGCCTGCACAACGAGATCGAATTCGAGAACGACATCTGCGAGCACCTTGCGGGGAATGGCTGGCTCTACTCGGCTGATGACGAGGGCTATGACCGGGCTCGGGCTTTGTTCCCGGAAGATGTTCTCGCGTGGGTGCAGGCGACTCAGCCGAAGGCTTGGGAAGCACTCGTCAAGAGTCATGGAGCGAAGGCGGCTGACACGCTGCTCGATCGGCTGCGGCAACAGATCGACCAACGCGGCACGCTCGATGTGCTGCGGAAGGGCGTCGAGTTGCTTGGACTGCGGAAGGAGTTGGAACTCGCGCAGTTCAAACCGGCGCTGGCTATCAATGAGGACATTCTCGCCAAGTATCGCGCCAACCGACTGCGCGTGATGCGGCAGGTGCATTACTCATTACACAACGAGAACAGCATCGACCTTGTGCTGTTCCTGAATGGTCTGCCGGTCGCCACTGCGGAACTGAAGACGGACTTCACTCAGAGCGTGGAAGATGCCGTCGACCAGTACCGCAACGACCGCGAGCCTCGGCCCAAAGGCAAGACGCCCGAGCCGCTGCTGTCGTTCCCCGGCGGGGCGCTCGTGCATTTCGCGGTCAGCAATTCCGAAGTCCGCATGACGACGAAGTTGAAGGGGACCGACACTGGCTTCCTGCCGTTCAATCTGGGCCACAACGGCGCGGCCGGAAACCCGCCGAATCCCAGCGGGCACGAGACCGCGTATCTCTGGGAGCAGGTTTGGAAACGCGAGAGCTGGCTCGAAATCTTGGGCCGCTACCTGATGCCCAAACGCGACGACAAGAAGCAGCTCGAAGGCTACATCTTCCCGCGTTTTCATCAGCTCGATGTGACTCGCAAGCTGCAACGCGCGATCCTCGAAGAAGGCCCCGGCGGCAAGTATCTGATCCAGCACTCGGCAGGCTCGGGCAAGACGAACTCGATCGCTTGGTCGGCTCACTTCATGGCGGACCTGCACGACGCCGAGCATCGCAAAGTCTTCGACTCGGTGCTCGTGATCTCCGACCGCACCGTCATCGACTCGCAGTTGCAAGATGCGATCTTCAGCTTTCAACGCACGACGGGAGTTGTCGCCACAATCAAAGGCGAGAGCGCCAGCAAGAGCGGCGAACTGGCTGCGGCTCTCTCCGGCGACAAGAAGGTTGTGGTCTGCACGATTCAGACTTTTCCCTTCGCTATGCAGGCCGTGCGAGAACTCGCCGCGACGGAAGGCAAGCGCTTCGCCGTCATCGCAGATGAAGCTCATAGCTCGCAGACCGGCGAAGCGGCTTCGAAGTTGAAGGCCGTGTTGTCAGCGGAAGAACTGAAGGAACTCGGCGACGGCGGCGAGGTCAGCACCGAAGACTTGCTCGCCGCTCAGATGGCCGCCCGAGCGAAAGACAGTGGCATCACCTACGTCGCCTTCACCGCGACTCCAAAAGCCAAGACGCTGGAGTTGTTCGGTCGTCGTCCTGATCCGAGTCAGCCCGCAAGTGCCGACAACCTGCCTCAGCCGTTTCACGTCTACTCGATGCGGCAAGCGATCGAGGAAGGTTTCATTCTCGATGTGTTGAAGAATTACACCCCTTACAAGCTGGCCTTCAAACTGGCCTGCGATGGCAAAGAATTCGACGAGAAGACCGTCGATCGTGCCGCCGCAATGAAGGGCGTGATGGGTTGGGTGAAACTGCATCCCTACAACATCGCGCAGAAAGTGCAGGTCGTCGTCGAGCACTATCGCGAGCACGTTGCTCCGCTGTTGAACGGCAAGGCGAAGGCGATGGTCGTCGTCAGCAGTCGCAAAGAAGCGGTGCGTTGGAAGCTGGCCATCGACAACTACATTCGAGACCAGAACTACTCGCTGATGTCGTTGGTCGCGTTCTCTGGCGAAGTCGACGACAAGGAGTCGGGACCAGAACCCTTCACCGAAAACAGCAAGCTGCTCAATCCGAAACTCAACGGTCGCGACATCCGCGAAGCCTTCAAAGGCGACGAATACCAAATCCTCTTGGTCGCCAACAAATTCCAGACGGGCTTCGATCAGCCGCTGCTCTGCGGCATGTACGTCGACAAGCGACTGGCGGGCATTCAAGCCGTGCAAACCTTGTCGCGGCTGAATCGAGCCCATCCCGGCAAGGACACGACTTACGTCCTCGACTTCGTGAACGACACCGAAGAGATCCTCGGGGCCTTCAAGACCTACTACACGACGGCGGAACTGGCAGACGTCACCGATCCGAACTTGGTCTACAACCTGCGAGCCAAGCTCGACGCAGCGGGCCACTACGATGACTTCGAAGTCGACCGAGTGGTGAAGGTGGTCCTCAATCCCAACGCCAAACAAAGCGAACTGAAAGCGGCCATCGCACCGACCGCCAATCGCATCGTCACGCGCTACAAGTCCGCGCTAACCGCCTTCAAGCAGGCGAAGGACGACAAGAACGAAACCGCAGCCGAGAAAGCCAAGAACGAACTCGACGCGCTGATGCTCTTCAAGACGGACATGGCGACGTTCTTGCGGCTCTACACGTTCCTGTCGCAAATCTTCGACTACGGCAACACGGACATCGAGAAGCGTTCGGTCTTCTTCCGCCTGCTGCTGCCGCTGTTGGAATTCGGTCGCGAGCGCGAAGGCATCGACCTGTCGAAGGTTGTCCTCACGCACCACAACCTCAAGTCGCTCGGCAAGCGATCGCTCGGCCTACACGACGGCGAGACTCCCAAACTGCAACCGCTGACAGAAACCGGCTCTGGCTCAGTTCAAGAGAAGCAGAAGGCGTTGATGTCAGAGATCATCGCTAAGTTGAACGAAGTCTTCGCGGTCGATTGCACGGACCAAGACATGCTGAACTACGCGAGAACCGTGCGCGACAAGATGCTCGAATCGAAGACGCTGCAACAACAAGCCGCCAACAACACCGAAGAGCAATTCGCATCTTCCCCCGATCTGCGTTCCGAAATCACCAACGCCGCCATCGAGACCTACGACATCCACACTGCCCTGAGTTCGCAACTACTCAACTCCGACATCGCCCAAACGGCGTTCATGTCAGCCTTGTTGAAGCTCGGCCTCTATGAAGCACTAAGGGCCGGTCCAGCAAAACACCCGGTTTGACGTCGAACTCAGAGTCGAATTCGATGATGGACGAGTAGCGGGAATTGGTGTTCTTGAAAGCTAATTCAAGGAGTCGCTGACGTCGGTTGAGCAAACGGTATCAAACATGAATTGATAAGGCGGCATTGTGATTGAAACCGAGCCAAGCGACGGTTGTAGGGACTGAGCCTGAGTCTTGAAGACGCCGTTTGTTTCCTGAGGAAAGGTGACTCTTTCGCGCGGAAAGTTGGTGGTGCGGTTGGCAAATGGGTAGCCGTTCACGGGGCGGGAGGCGGAGAATTAGGGATTGCCGGCGGTCACACA
>CAZNMS010000122.1:0-20444 GCA_964573505.1 uncultured Planctomycetaceae bacterium
AGGTTTCGGGCGGCGAACGGCCGCGCGGGGCAAGCGGGGGAGGAGTCGCAGGCGTCTTTGACGGACCGCTCTTTCGCGGAGCGAAAGGCGACTATGTAGGCGACGCTTGCCACTTTGACTTCGCATGCGAGCGCGGGCGTGAGACTCGGAGGCGTGCTCGCTCTGAGGCATCTGCGTGATCCGGAGATTGCTCGGTTCCTCAATGACACCGATCCCCGCATCGTGCTGGAAGCCGCGCGAGCGATTCATGATCTGCCCATTCGAGACGCATTGCCGCAACTCGCGTCGCTCGCGGATCGTCGACTGGCGGCGCCGGCGGATGTGCAAGACGCGCTGCTGCGACGAGTCCTCAGTGCGAACTTCCAAAGCGGAGATGCCGCTGCGGCCAAACGAGTGGCTCGCATCGCAGCAGACTCGCAAGCTCCGGACAAAGTGCGGATCGAAGCTCTTGAAGAGCTGAAGTTGTGGGACTCGCCGCCGCCGCTTGATCGCGTGCTGGGTGATTGGCGACCGCTCGAAAAGCGCGACTCGCAGCCGGTGGCCGATGCGGTGAGAAGCGTGCTGGGCGGGCTCTTCACGGGCAGCGATGCCGTGCGCAAGACGGCGGGAGAAGTCGCGGCCAAGTACGGCATCAAGGAAGTTGAGCCCGTGCTGGCAGAGGTCTTCAAAGATGAAAAGCAAACGGGAGATGCGCGGGCTTCGGCTCTGCAAGCGCTCGTTGGATTGAAGTCGGCTCAGGCAATGGCGTTGGCGGAACTCGCGCTAAAGGACAAGCAAGCGGCGGTACGAATTGAAGGCCGCCGCTCGCTGGCGAAGCTCAAACCAGCGGATCAATTGATGCTGGCGGAGCTGGCTCTCGAAGGCGGCGAGGTCATCGAGAAGCAGGCGGCGCTCGCGGATCTCGCCGGGCACAAAGACGTCGAGGCCAGCAACATCATCGGCACATGGCTCGACCGTTTGCTGTCCGGTGAGTTGCCGAAAGAGATTCAATTGGACGTGCTCGAAGCCGCGAAGAAACGCCGCTCGTTGTTGGGGAAGGTCGGCACTTACGAGAAGTCGCTGAAGGCCGACGATCCGCTCGCGAGCTTTCGAGTCACTCTGGCCGGCGGCAATGCCGAGCGAGGTCGCGAGATCTTCCTGACTCGCAGCGAGGTGTCGTGCGTGCGTTGTCATCAAGTCGCCGGAGTAGGCGGCGCGGTCGGCCCGGACTTGTCGAAGATCGCGAAAGAGAAAACGCGCGAGTACTTGCTGGAGTCGCTCGTTGTGCCGAACGCTCAAATCGCGAAGGGTTTTGAAACGCTGATCATCGAGACGAAGGAAGGCCGAGTGTTCTCAGGCATCGCCAAAGAGAGCGACGAGCAACAACTGAAGCTCATGCTGGCCGATGGCAACATCGTGACGATCAAGAAGTCGGACATCGAAGAGACCGCCAAAGGCCAAAGCGCCATGCCCGCCGACCTAACGAAGAAGCTGTCGTTAAGCGACGTCCGCGACCTCGTCGAATTCCTGTCGGGATTAAAGTAACGCCACGCAAGCCGACAACGATGCGGTTGAGGGGATCGTCCAACACGATGGGCGTCTCCTCACTGCGTTGCTTGTAAGACTTGTTCCACTGCGGCTTTCATCGAGCCGACATTGGCCAACAGTTCTGCGTTCCACTTTTCCCGAAGCTCCGGCCGCTCGATACCAATCTCTGTCTTTACGCTTTGGTGAGCTTCGCCCTGTATTCGATGGTCAGAGTTCAGAGATTCCGCAGCACTCGCTTTGATGCATCGACGCGCAGCAGAGGATCTGCGTTTTCAGCTCGAATGAACGGTATGGAGCAGGATAAAGCGAGGCTCAAGTCATCAAGAAACGCTGAGAGAAACGGGCACAGAGACGGATGATTGAGGACGGTTTCCCAATCCAGCGATCTCAATGCCTCTGCCCCTTGAACCGTCTCTTGATACTTCAGCTTTCGGTCTTTCATGGTCGGGTCGCAGAGAAACTGAAGATAGGACTTTGGGTGCCGTTCACGCTGTGGCGCGTCCTTGAAGAACAGCCACGAGGAGAACTCCGCTTTCGGCGGGAGATTCAAGTAGAGCGAGTCATTGGTTTGAAATTCTTCTAGGTCGACTCGGTCAGGAAGAACCGGAGTTCGGGTGACCTTCGCTCGCTTGAGTGCTTCTTCGTCGCCGAAAAAGTAAGCCTCAGTCATGGGCCGAAAGAGGTGAAACGAGCAGCGAGTGCGAATCTCTTTTCGATGCGTAGTTGATTGGGGCCAGTACCGACCGATGTAACTCTCGACTGCATTCCGGAAAACTTCGATCACTACTGCTGGCTGATGCTGGTTGCACAGTTCGAGATCTTCCAACACGTAAGCGAAGTCAATGCGGTCAGATTTCCGGCCCGGAAAGATCGCGTTGACCAGTTGCCCCACCAATTCGTCCAACGTCGTTTCTTCATCGGACTGTCGACCGTTTGTGAAATGAGAAACGTCGTTCGACGTGAAGCCGTCCAGAACGTCTTCAGTCGGACGCACGACAAAGTCGTGCTCAGGAAAGATTCGCTGCAGAGACGGAGCCAACGCGAGGTGCTCCATCTTGCCTGTCGGAATGAGGGCGACGACGGCCATGAGTTACCTCGCCGCATCGGTGCGTTTGATTTGACCGCCGAACTCACCGTGCGAGTACAGCCGCCCCAATGAGAACCGCGACAACCATTCTTCATCGAAGAGGTCAGTCAGTCGCACTGGGCGATTCTCAAGCCCGTGTTCCATCACCCACACAGAACTGGGTTCATCTTTGAATTCGTCGAGCAACACCGGCGAGTGCGAAGCCAAGCAGATCGTGAGTTGCTTCTCGTCGGCCAGCTCTCGGAACGCCTCGACGATCTTGCGAATGGCATAGGGATGCAGGTCATTGCCGAAGTCATCTATCGCAATCAACGAACCGGGAACCGCACCCGCAGCAGCCGTCAGGTGCAGCAGTCCGGTGATGACTCCATCGGGAGCAATGGCCAATGGGCAAGGCTCATTGGATGTAGGATCAATGACATCCGCCGTCACCGTCATGCCAGCAACGTGAAAATCGAGGTCATTAAAGACTTCGGGAAAAGCCTTATGAAGGTGATTGACCACAAACTGATAAGACGGCCTGAGATCCCGGCGGTCACGCCAATTTCGTAGGACTGTGAAAACGTTTTGACCGCTTGGGTGCAGATAGAGATCGCCCCCCTGACGCGAACCATTCGTTTGAAGGCTCCAAATATTGTAACTCCGATAGACCCTCAAATTTGTAAGAACAGCGATGAGCGACGCAAACTCATGCGCAGAAACGGAGTCCGCAACGACTCGCAAAGCGGCTCGCTCGTCAGTTTCAGCAATGGTCACGCTCTTTCCTCGATGGACAACCTCTTGGGAGTGTGCCGATCGATTCAACAAGAGTTCGTCTCCAAATGAGACTGATTCGCCGAGCTTGGATGAAAGTGTTGGCCCTTGAGTTGCAAGTTGAAGTTGCCACTTCAGGTCATTGACGGTGACCGAAACAACGACGTCATCCGAGCCTGATGCCGCCCATGAACGAAGCCCATGAACGCCACCGATTTGGTCAATCGCGCTTGGGGCACTCCGAAGATAGGAGTTCCTCATGAACTCCAGCAGGGTAAGCAGAGTCGTTTTACCTGAGCCGTTTGGACCGACCAACGCACATACTCCCGATGGACTCCAATCGGCATTGCGTAACGCCCGATAGTTTCGAGTTCTGATTGCCAGCGTTGAGAATGGAACAATGCCATCTGCGGCGTCATCGGGCTTCACGTCATCATACTGTTGAAAATTGAGTACCTCGCCCCGTTGCTCATCGAGATTCACGACGAACCATGTCCCATTTGAATTGGTTCGATAAATGAAGAGGCGATGGCCTGCGATCAGTTGCGACGCGATCCATTCACTTCCGAGACGCGCCGCGTTCTGTTCGAGGTACTCAGGCTTTTTTGCTAGGCCAAAGTAGAGACACTGACTGAGTTCGATTTCGTTCCATGTATTGTGATGGTTTTTGATCGACACTCGGGCTTGCGAGTTTGGCGAACTCATCGAGGAAGTTTCCTGTTAATTACTCTTAGGTGCGAAACGATGTGAGTGCCAAGTAGTTTGTTCGAGGCACTCACATTCGAGTTCATCGACTGACCGTGCCTTTCCTTGGCGATCCAGCGTTTTGTTGGTTTCGGCGAGTTGGAACTTCAGGAAGTTGCCGTGTGCATGGATTAATAATTCCACTGCGGCTTCGAAATGATCTACAACGGCGATGTCGGTGAAGTGACTCTGAGCACAAACTCAAGCTGGCGTGCTCGGCGTCAAATTCGACGTCGCCAAATGTCTGGATTTCGACGGTGATGGAAGACCGCCAGCACGACAACGGCGTCAGCCTTTACGCGATAGATGATTGAGTAAGGAAACTTGGCAACGAGGACTCGGCGTGCATCTCGCCGAACAATTGGAAATGCCTCGGGAGTCTTCGCGATCTGGTTCAATGTGGCATCGATCGCTTCGTGAAACTTGAGTCCCAAATTGGCTTCGGTCTCATACCAATCGACTGCGGCCTCAAATTCGTGCTGAGCTGCTTCGCGCCACACAACGGAGCGAGTCATCTCTGAAGCCTTGCTAGCGTCGCTGCGCGAATCTGGTCCCACGGAATTACGGCATCCGGGTCTTTGTCGTCCTCTTCGAGTCGCCGGTCGAGTTCAGCAGCTTGAGTTGCCGTCAGCGACGCACTGCGATGCGACGCAGCAATGCTGTCCCATAATTCCTCAACCAACACCATGCGGTCTTCGAGGCTCAACTCATCGAGATGCAAGTCAGCAATCAGGCTCATGTCGATCCTCTCGTCATATTCAGCAACGAGCGGAGTGATCGCTCACTCCGCTCGCTAATGATCAACCGAAAGCGGCGTCGAAACGCCGCAGTCCTAATCGGCAACTTACTTCTTCAGTGCCTTCACTCGGCGGTCCAATGTTTTGTTGGTTTCGTCGAGTTGGAACTTGAGGAAGTTGTCTTGTGGGTGGATTAATGATTCCACAGCCACTTCGGCGGCCTTTGCGGCTTCGGCTCCGTTGAAGAAGCTCAAGGCCCAGATCGCTTGCAGGCGGACTCGGGGGTGCTCGTCGTTGACTTGAGCACTTAGGAGTTCCAGCGGAGCAGGGACTCGGTCTCGCCAGTAGGCCAAGACGCGTGTTGCGGCGGCGCGGGCTCGGAAGTCTTTGGTTCGCAGCATCGTCTTCAAGAGGTCGACGTTGACCACGTTGTGACTCTGATGCAGCCACAACGCTTCAAGCACATGGTGGTCGTAGTCAGCGTCGTTCTTGTCGAGACCGGCCAGCCACTTCGATGTAGCGGCGATTACATCCTTCGACGGACGGCTCGTCAGTTCGATGCGGGCTCGGTGACGAACTCGGTCGTCTTTGTCTTTCAGCAAGCTCAGCAATGCTTCGATTGGTTGACCAAAGACCGGCGCGGGCTTCAGCAGGTCGCGGTCGGCCATGCGGACTCGATACACGCGACCGTGCTCTTGATCGCGGCTCGGGTCACGCAAGTTGTGTTGCATGTGGCCGATGATCGGGTTGTGCCAGTCAGTGAAGTAGATCGCTCCATCAGGTCCAACTTCGACATCGCCCGGACGGAAGTTCGGGTCAGAAGAGAAGCAGATCGGTTCGACTTCGGTCGCCGTGAAGCTCGAATCTTTGTCAGCCGGCTTGTACTGCAACATGCCCTGAAAACCGATGACATTCAGCACGAGGATGTTGCCGCGATGTTCCTCGGGGAAGTGGCTGCTGCTGAGCACTTCGGTGCCCGAGCACGGACGCGTGCGCTGCTGATAGACCTGCGGCGGATTGGCGTGCTTGTTCGGGAAATCGAGATCTCCCGAGAACAAGACCGCGTGCCGAGGCTGTGCTCCGGTGCCGTCCCAAATGATGTCCTGACCCCAACGATCGAAGACGTGACCGTGAGGATTCGCAAAGCCGAACGACACATACACGTCGGTCTTGTGAGTGCGCGGCTCGTACCGGAAGACGCCGCCGTTCGCGACTCGGCGCGGAGCCCCCCAAGGTGTCTCGATCTGACTGTGATGGAACGTGCCTTCCTGCATGTAGAAAGCTCCGCCCGGATCCATCGTGAAGCTGTTGATGGTGTGATGCGTGTCGGCGGTATCGAAGCCGTGAGCAACTCGTTCCTTGACGTCGTACTTGTCGTCGCCGTTCGTGTCTTTGAGGAACAGCAAGTCCGGACCTTGAGCGACTAAGACGCCGCCGTTCCAAAATTCAAAACCGGTCGGGTTATGAATATCACCAGCAAAGGTCTTGCAGACATCGGCCTTACCGTCGCCATTGGTGTCTTCGAGGATGAGCAGCTTGTCATCCATCTTTTCGGTCGGCTTCCAGTGCGGGTAAGTCCGCCATGCCGCGACCCACAAACGGCCCTTCGTATCGAACGCCATCTGGACCGGGTTGACGAGCTCGGGGAACATCGACTCGTCCGCGAAGAGCTCGACCTTCATGCCCTTATGCACGGTCATCTTTTCAAGATCTTCTTTGCCGCCCTTGAGGAAGACGTGCTTGCCGCCGGGCAGCGGTCCCGGCTTGTTCGAGATGACGGGAATGAACTCCGGCAGCTTGCTGTCATCGGGTTTCGCGTCTTTGCCTTGAGCAACGGCCCAAGTGACCTTGTCGCGATTGGCCGTCAGCGTATCGAGCACATCGAGTTCGCGTTGTCCGACCGAGTAGTTCGACAAACCGTTGCCGTAGCCGTTCGTGCCCTCACCGAACTTGAGGAAGGCGCGATCACCGTAAGTCGAATAGCCGTCGGTGACGCGATAGCGGTTGTACCAATAGAAATTCTTGTCGTTGACGGCCTGTCGTAATTTTTCCAGTGCCGCACCGTCGCGCTTAATCATCGGCCCGTTGGGAAACAGCACTGACTCAGCGATCGACGCAATGATCGCATCACCCATCTCGTTTTGATGGATGCTGTTGATCGTCCCGACACCTTTGAGCGATGGCGTGAAGAGGTCGATGAACTCGACGTTGTTGGCCTTCGCGACTTCAGCGAGTGCGTCCGAGTACATCTTGATCCGCGCGTTGGCGGCATCGACTTGAGCCTTCGACGGCAGGTTGTCATCACCGGTCAATTGCTGAGCGATGGGCGAGAACAAGACCACTCGCGGAGCCGACTTGCCGTTGTACTTCTTGCTCAGCGAGTGCTTAACGAAGGCGTCGGCATTGGCTTTGAAGTTCGGCAATCCATCGGCACCGGCTTGCGATTCGTTGTAGCCATAGAACGCGAAGATGACGTCTGCCTTCGTATTGGTCAGAGCGAACCGATTGGCTTGCACTTTACCTTCATCGCGCGGCGACAGCTTTTGCGGCTGAGGACACGGAGCGTCGCCGGCAAGCCATTCATCATGCGATCCAAACGACATCGACCGCAGCCGCGAGTTGTTATTGCGGAAGCCATCAATCTCATCGCCGGAGTAAGCGAGATTGCGGAAGACGAGTTCATGCTCAGGAAACCGCGCCAGCAACCGAGCTTCGAGCCAACCATAATGCTGCATGCGTTCGGCGACCGTTCCACCGACGATGCAAATATGGTCGCCCTTCTGAAGTTCGAGACCAAACGCTTGGCCAAGACTCGCCGCGCCGAGCATGAACGCAGCCAAAAACGCTTTCTTCAACATAAGGCAGGCTCCACCTAAGGGCGTGAAAAGTTGCGACCACTGAGTGAATTCAAGAACGAGGCTCCATTACGAGAGCCTCTAGCATGGCCGCAATCAGCAATCGCAGTATTGCGTGCCCATCGCCTCACAGCACGCGACGAGCTTCATTCGCAGAATCCGGCCTCAATCCACTTCGGCCGATCACAAACCGTCGACGCACAGAACCGCCAAGTAGTGAGCCCCAACAGACACAAGCACCGTTCCGAAGCCCCATGCAAACTTCGGTCAAAATTTGTGGCCCGGGCCCCGCTAACGAATGGCCGCTCTTCACTCCATCCCAATCGCTCCGCCCAATTCGCAACCCATCACCCGAGCGAACACGCCCCCGATAAGGTTCAGCTACTACAGTCGCGATGTCCTCAACGCGACAAATCGATTAACCAGTCTGCCGGGGCACAAAATCGATCGACCCGCAATTCCAACCGACTCATCAACAGAATCTAACGAGGCGAACCGACACCGCCGCGCTCGACCCCCCGACGCCATCCGCCCCACCAAACTAACCCCAGTCCCCAAAACCCCCGAGCCGACTCCTCCGCAGAAACCAAAAACACCGACCTAGCAACGAACAATGCGAACGACCTCGACTCGCTGAGGACGACTCCTTCGCCGCGCGATACTCACCAAACCTGTGGCCTCTCCGCCAAAAGCAACCCCCAATCCCACAAAATGGATCCGAACACAGAATTACGCGCCACGAACCAACCGAACCAACTCCATCACCGAGAAACCACAGAAACTCCGGCCGCCGAACGCTCGACATCCGACTCAACAAACGCCACACAAACACGACAACGACCGCCTTTGCCGCCCCTTTCCGATGCGATCTGAGTCGATTGACAACCCAAAGGTGCGTTCCTACCTTCCCCCCCCCCAAATCACACAAGAAGGGCGCGAGACCGACTAAATGAACGATAGAATTCGCATTCGATTAGAATCCTACGAACACAATTCACTCGACCAATCGGTAGTAGAAATTGTTGGTACCGCACGCCGAACAGGCGCGGAAATTCGAGGACCAATCCCACTGCCTACAACTATCGAACGATATACAGTGCTGAGAAGTCCGCACATTGATAAGAAATCGCGCGAACAATTTGAGATCAGAACGCATAAGCGGATCGTCGAAATCGTTCGCCCAACAGGTAAAACAATTGAGGCGCTGAATAAGCTCTCGTTGCCACCCGGCGTCGATGTGAGAATTACTTCATCGTCTCGTCAAACTCGAACAGAAAAAGGTGCCTAAATTGGCGAGACAATTGGCATTTGCAACCAAAGTTGGAATGACGCGGATCTACGTAAACGGTGAAGCAATTCCAGTCACCGTGCTTTCGACGAAAAACACCAAAATTATCAGCGAAACAGATAATGAAGCGCTGATCGAACTCGCTCAATCTGGAGTTGCGACGGCACGCGCATTGGTGCAAAAGCATGAGGGACAAGCGGATGACGCTGTCTACATGCCACCGTTCCTACAGCCAGGAACGCTGGTAGATGTCGTCGGTCGCACAAAGGGACACGGCTTCACCGGTGTTATCCAACGACACGGCTTTTCCGGCCTTGGTGCAGCTCACGGTGTGAAGAAGGTTCATAGAAGTGGTGGTTCAGTCGGACAAAACACTGAGCCCGGTCGTGTGCATCCCGGAACGAAGATGGCTGGTCGACACGGCGCCTTCCAGCGAACGGTTCGAAATTTAAAAGTGGTGCTCGCAGATCCTGAATCAGGAACTCTTGCATTGTCAGGGGCTGTTCCGGGGCACCGAAATTCGATCCTCGCGATTCGGCCAGCAACGGGGCATTAATACTGGCCCCTGTAGCGAGATTCATTTGCGTTCAACCGATCGATTCCCATTGAGGCGTGTGCTGATCAAGTGATGGAAAACGAACAACAAAATCAAAGTGACAGCGAACTCGCAACTCCGGCATTGCGGCACTTGCGAGAAGCAATTCTTGCATACGACGCATGCCAGCGCCTTGGTACCGTCAAAACAAAGACGCGTGCCGAAGTCGCAGGTGCCAGCAGGAAGCTCTATAAGCAAAAAGGGACGGGGCGTGCTCGTGCCGGTAATCGTCGAACACCTGTCCGAGTGGGCGGCGGACACGCCTTCGCAAAGACCCCAAAGAGTTGGCGAAAGTCCATCGGAAAGAGATCAAGAGCTGCGGCAACAACGTCGGCACTGGCTCAACAGAAAGTGTTGAATCGTGTATTGAATTGCGACTTGCCGCCGGTTGGAGCAGTGTGCTCGACAACGGTCCGTACTTGGCTAGGCGACGCAATTCAATCACGACGACTATTAATTGTCACGGCTGGATATCGCCCCGACCTAGCTCGTGCGTTTCGAAATTACAGTAACGTCACAGTCGCTGAGTTTCGAAATTTAAACGTCAAGCAACTTGCGGTGGCGCGTTGCGTGGTGCTGGATGCAAAAGCGGAGCAAGTCTAAACATGGCGATTGAGCTGAAAAAAGTGCTGACCGAGAAGGCAGCATGGAGAGCGGTGAGATTCAACGCGTATACGTTCGAAGTTCCCGTGAGCGCAACAAAAGAAGTTATTGCCGAGGAAGTACAGTCGCAATTCGGTGTGCGAGTTGTCTCTGTAAGAACACTAATGCGAGCGCCAATTGAAAAAAGGTTTCGGCAGCATCGCTTCACAACGAAGCCGATGAAGCTGGCGATTGCGCAAGTGGCTGACGGTGATCGAATTGCAATATACGAGTGAAGGAAGATCGCATGGCGATTAGAAAATACCGACCAACGAGTGCTGGACGGCGCGCGGGTTCGGTGCAGATAACTCGAGGAGTTCTGGCTGCACCTTCCGCCGTCGAGAAGTCACTGACAAAACGTTTGACGAGAACCGGCGGACGAAATCATCAAGGCAAAATTACGACACGACATCGCGGCGGTGGTGCACGACGAATTTACCGGGTGATTGATCAGCGGCGAAATGACAGTGCGGCATTGACAGTCACGTCAATTCAATACGATCCAAATCGGTCGGCGCGTATCGCTCTGTGCTCTGCAGAGAACGGATCGAAACGGTATATTTTGGCGTACGAGGGGTGTCGAGTCGGCGATCAAGTCGAGAATTGTGTCAAGGCGGCAGGCCCGAAGGATGGAACGTCAATGACGCTCCGCGAGATTCCGTTGGGGTCGAAAATACACAATATTGAGATGACACCTGGCTCGGGCGGAAAGTTGTGCCGTTCTGCAGGTGGAACGGCCTGGCTTGATGCGCGTGAAGATGGATGGGCTCAAATCACTCTGCCTTCCGGGGAAGTAAGACGCGTCTCGGATCAGTGTGTGGCAACAATCGGCGCCGTCGGAAACTCTGAGCACCAGGCAGTATCGATCGGTAAAGCTGGTCGAAATCGCTGGAAGGGACGTCGTCCGCACGTTCGCGGCGTCGCGATGAATCCGGTTGCTCACCCGATGGGTGGTGGCGAAGGCAGAACATCCGGTGGGCGTCATCCATGTAGTCCGCAGGGCAAATTGTCCAAAGGTGGACGGACACGGCGAAGAAGAAATCCAACGAGTACGTCGATTATCAAACGACGTGTCAGTCGCCGCAACGGCCAGTTGAAAACATAGAACATCACGGAGAATTGAATGGGCA
Source organism: uncultured Planctomycetaceae bacterium (assembly GCA_964573505.1). Lineage (GTDB taxonomy): Bacteria > Planctomycetota > Planctomycetia > Planctomycetales > Planctomycetaceae > AM-0621. The sequence continues at coordinate 11,359 of CAZNMS010000122.1, forward strand.
GGTCGCTTAAAAAAGGGCCGTTCGTCGACGAAAAGCTAATGAAGAAGGTTGCAAAAGGCGGGGCGATCAAGACTTGGTCGCGCCGTAGTACTGTTGTGCCGGAAATGATTGGCTTAACGATCGGGGTTCATAATGGGCGAGTTCATATTCCGGTGTTGGTGACTGACGATATGGTCGGCCACAAACTCGGAGAGTTCGCCGCGACGCGGACGTTCCGAGGGCACGGTGCAAGGGGTAAGAAATAGTGGCGACGAGTAACGAAACAGTTGCAAGTGCAAGCGCTAAGTATTTACCAATGAGCGCTACGAAGATCAGCCGTTTGGCTGGGACGGTACGCGGTTCTAGGATTGATACAGCGCTTGCAGTTTTGAGGGCGTTGCCACATCGTGCGGCCCGTTCCCTTGAGATACTCATCTCCGCTGCAGCTGCCAACGCGGTGGCAAAGGGGTGCCGTGATGCCGACACATTGGTCGTTTCACGACTTGTAGTGAATGGCGGTCCGATGAGAAAACGTATCCGCGCGAAGTCGCGCGGGATGGCGTATGTGGAACGAAATCGCACGAGCCATGTGTGGTGCGAAGTTGGTCGTGTGGTGAAGCCGCAATAAAAGGATAGGTTAATGGGGCAGAAAGTTAGACCAACTGGATTTCGATGTGGAATAACACTCCCTTGGCGGAGTCGTTGGTTCGCGAACCGCAAGGATTTTGGTGATCTGGTCCTCGAGGATTTCCGAATTCGGGAGTTTATTAGTAGGAACTACGAGTTCGCTGGAATTCCTCATGTTGAAATCGAGCGAACGCGAGACACGTTGATCGTACAGATCAACACAAGTCGGCCGGGAGTCGTGATTGGACGCAAAGGGCAAGAAGTTGAAAAGCTCCGAGCGTCTTTGGAAGGACTTACAGGACGTCGAGTAGATCTGCAGGTCCGGGAGATTTCGAACCCAAATCGCTCAGCAAGTTTGGTGGCCCAAGACATCGCACAACAACTGGTGAGACGCGGTGCGTTCAGGCGAGCGATTAAGAAGGCGCTTGATAATGTCATCGAGTCTGGCGCCTTAGGGGTAAGAGTTCAGGTAAGCGGCAGACTTGGTGGCGCTGAGATGTCTCGAACTGAGAAGGCGGGACGCGGAAGTGTTCCACTCGCGACACTGCGCAGGAATGTTGATTACGGCTTCGCAATTGCCAGAACCACAATGGGTGTGATTGGCGTAAAGGTTTGGATCGATCTGGGATTTTTTAATAGCTCGGAGGACGGCAATGGCGTTGATGCCAAAAAGGGTGAAGCACCGCAAAAGCCAAAGAGGTCGGTTAAAAGGTGAAGCCCAACGGTGCAACCGAGTGTCGTTCGGCGAGTTCGGACTGCAGTCTAAGCACGCCGGGTGGATACCTGCGAAGACGATTGAAGCATGTCGTATCGCAATCATGCAGTACATCCGCGGCGAAGGTAAACTTTATATCCGAATTTTCCCGCAAAAGTCTGTAACGGCGAGGCCACTTGAAACTCGAATGGGTACGGGAAAAGGTGAACCGGATCACTGGGTTGCAGTCGTTAAACCTGGAACCGTGATGTTCGAGGTGTCTGGGGTCGCGAAACCAGTCGCAGTTGAGTGCTTCGCTCGCGTGGCGCACAAACTCGGTGTAGGCTGCCGACTCCTTGAGCGAGCGAATGAGGGCGGAATGCGGAGGACGGTCGAGTGATACAGATGCAGACAATGCTTGATATTGCAGATAACAGCGGTGGTCGCACAGCCCGCTGCATTAAGGTGCTTGGTAGCACTGGGCGGCGATATGCGTCGCTTGGTGATGTCGTTGTGGTCAGCGTCCAACGGGCGTTGCCGAATGCGCAAATCAAGGCGGGCCAGGTCGTTCGTGCAGTTGTCGTGCGAACAAGACGAGCCGTCGGACGTGCTGACGGTAGTTACGTTCGGTTTGACCGAAACGCCATAGTAATCGTAGACAAAGATGGTAACCCCCGAGGCACGCGCATCTTCGGAGCAGTGGCGAGGGAGTTGAGAGACCGGAAGTACTCACGAATCTTGAGCTTGGCGACGGAAGTGGTTTGATTCATCCAGTGTGATGGAATCAGTGCTGATAAGGAACATGAAGTGGCTGAGAATCCTCTATCGAGGCCTAGGGTTAAAAAAGTAGTCGTGTCGATGGGTCTGGGCGCTGCGGCACAGGATCGAAAACGGCTTGAGGCGGCTGTTGCGGACCTAGCGCAAATCACAGGGCAGCGACCAGCGGTAACACGAGCTAAGAATAGCGTATCGGGATTCCGACTGCGTGAAGGCATGGAGATTGGCTGCTTCGTTACCCTACGCGGCAAGAGAATGAGGGCGTTCTTGGACCGAACGCTGAGAGTTGTGTTGCCTCGGGTTCGCGACTTTCGTGGACTGCGCAAGACGTCTTTCGATGGGCGCGGTAACTACTCGTTTGGATTGACGGAACAGGGTGGATTTCCTGAAGTAGAAGGCGACGGTTCAGGAGTAGTGCAGGGAATGAACATCACTGTGGTGACCACAGCTAGAGATAATGCCTCAGCGGCTGGGTTGTTGGAGTCACTCGGGTTTCCTTTTGAGAGAAGCGGTTCGTAAATGGCAACTAAGGCACAAGTCGCTAAAGGCAAACGAGTCAACGTCTTTAGCACACGGGATGTAAGACGCTGCGGGATCTGTGGACGGCCTCGTGCGGTGTATCGGAAGTTCAAAGTGTGTCGTATCTGTTTCCGAAATCTCGCCTTGGACGGGATGATTCCTGGAGTAGTAAAGGCCAGTTGGTAGAAACACTATGAGCTTATCCACTGCGATTACCGCGATACGAAATGCTAATTCTAGAGGCATTGGGGTCGTTGAGGTCCCAAAGACGCGCTTGGTCTCGGCGGTGTGCGAGTGCTTACGACGGAACGGCTACGTGTGGTCGGCAGAGGGAGACGAACGCAAGATTCGCGTGACGTTGAAGTTCGGAGCCGACGGCGTACCACTGGTTCGAGGGATGCGGTTATTAAGTGTTCCCAGTCGTCGACAGTACTTGCGCAAGCGGGATGTAAAACCAGTACTGTCTGGGGTCGGCTGTATGTTGATCTCGACATCCGAGGGGATTATGACCGACGTAGAGGCGCGAAAGCGCGGCTTGGGCGGCGAAGCTTTAATTGAGCTCACTTGAGCGGATAAGTAGAGGACTACATGTCAAGATTGGCGAAAAAGCGGATTGCCGTTCCGGCGGGTATGAAAATAGACGTGGGGGCCGGATTCGTGTCCCTGCAAAGTGGTGATAAGAAGGTCGGAATTGAATGGCTGTCGGACGTGGCCCTGGAAGTCAGTGACGGGAGCATGTCAGTTAGCGCCGCAGTCTCAGCGAACGCCGGTTTATGTTGGGCGCTACTTAATAATGCAGTTAAGGGCTTGGTGCAGCCATATCAGCGGGATCTCGAAGTCGTTGGTGTTGGATATCAGTGTAAGGTGTCCGGCGGAAAGCTGACCTTGAATGTGGGATTCGCAAACGAGGTTGTTCTAGAGATCCCTGACGGAGTCTCAGTGGCGTGTTCGGACCCGACAAAGATGCAAGTTAGAGGAGCTGACAAACAACTTGTCGGTAATTTCTGCGCAGCAATTCGACGGGTGCGTCCGGTTGAACCGTACAAGGGAAAAGGGATCCGATTCGCTGGGGAAGTCGTAAGACGCAAAGAGGGCAAGGCCTTCGGCGCCAAATAAATATGATCGCGGGGAGCGTATGAGGACTGATACACGGCAAAGAAGAGTATTCCGCTGCAAAAAAAAGGCGGAGTTAAGCAAGATTCCATATTCAGTGATCGTCGTCAGGAGCAACAAGGGTTGCCAAGTGCACCTGGTTGGGCGAGACGAGGGTCGTGTGATTTGTGGAATGAGTACCCGAAAGATGCAGGGCGGGAGCAATAAGGTCGGTGCGCTTGAGTTGGGTAAGGCGTTTGCAAAGGAATTGGCGGATCGCGGTATTAGTCGGGTTCACTTCAACCGGATGGGATTCGCATATCACGGTAGAGTTGCGGCCGTCGCAACTGGGTTGCGCGACGGTGGGATACAGTGCTAAGGAAACATCATGGTTGAACGGTCAAATCGAAGCGAGCGGGCCGAGTATATAGTTCAAGTGCGACGGTGCGCTTGCGTGGTCAAAGGCGGTAGAAGATTCTCGTTCGGTGCGTTGGTCGTCGTTGGTGACGGAAACGGTTCGGTCGGCATGGGATACGGCAAGGCGCCAGAGGTGCCGGTCGCTGTAGAGAAGGCTGTAAAGGCTGCCGAACGAAGTGCGACACCATTGAAGGTCCGAGCGCGAGACGGTTCAAAGAGTATTGAGCATCGGGTAGACGGCAAATGCGGCGCCAGCCGGGTGACGATTCTGCCAGCAGGAGCGGGAACAGGCGTGATCGCAGGGGGTGTCGTCAGAAGCGTCTTGAGTGCTGCCGGATATACGGACATTTTGGCGAAGTCAAAGGGGTCGAATAATCCAGCAACATTGGTCTCAGCGACGCTGAAGGCACTTCGGTCATTGAGATCCCGTGCTGATATCCAGGCATTACGAGGCGGGAATTTGGTTGGAGGGGACGGTAATGCGGAATCTACTTGATAAGGCAGTGGCAAGTGCAACATACCGCGACCGAAAACGCAAGGGGCGGGGCATCGGCAGCGGACTCGGAAAAACAGCTGGGCGAGGGTCAAAAGGTGCCGGTAGCCGAGCAGGTAATAGGGTGAAACCGGCATTCGAGGGCGGCCAAAAGCAGTTATTCCGTCGGGTCGCAAAACGTGGGTTTAACAACAATGCGTTCGCGACTGCTGATCTTAGAGTATCACTGGGTGTTGCCGTGCGAGTTTGCGGTGGACTGGTTACTGACGAAAAGCTGAAGGCACAGTTCGGGGTGCGCGGCAAGTGCCGCGTGGTTCTCTACGGCGATGTTGCTGACGGTGTGTCATTCGAAGTCAGTGGTTGCGAATGTCGAGGCTCGGCGGTAGCCGCAGTTGAGCGAGCAAAGGCCGCCAGTTCGGCGAGGACGTAATGGGCAAGTTCATCCACCGAGAGTTAGCTCAGCGTGCCCTGCTGACAGCAGCGCTCCTCGCATTGTTTCGGGTCGGATACTGGATTCCAGTAGCAGGCAGCGAGAAGGCAATCGGAGGAAGTAGCACTTGGAGCGACTTCGCCGCGCTAGTAGCAGCGAGCGATCTCGGATCCGGGACGTTGTTCGCCCTTGGTATTATGCCGTATATTTCGGCCTCGATTGTGTTTCAATTGCTTGGGCAGGTTATACCGACGCTACAGGCAATTGGAAAAGATGGTGAGAGCGGCCGTCGTCGGATCAATGAATATGTTCGCTATGCGACTGTCATCGTGGGACTGGGTCAGAGTGTGTTTTGGACCGGAGCAATCGTCGGCGATGGAGGAATTGGACTGCGAGTTTTCGCGGCAGTCGTGATTACCTGCGGTACGATGATTTTAATGTGGATCGGCGAGCAGATTGACGCATTCGGCGTCGGTAACGGGATCAGCCTGTTAATCATGGGCGGAATCGTTAGTCGCGTACCATCCTTGGCGACTTCGGGAATTGGCGGGGCGCTAGAGAATGGAATTCGGTTGGGGACAGAGTCGGGTGTGGATAAGTTCCTGACGGTGGGACTGTCTTTGTGGGCTCTAATCGCTGGAATTGTCGTTCTGAGCGAAGCTCATCGACGAATCAGTGTAATTAGCGGGAAGGGCAGGAACGCAATAGGTAAGCAATTCATCCCAATTAAGGTTAACCAGGCTGGGGTTATGCCGGTGATATTTGCCGGTAGTGTTTTGCTAATCCCGGGGATGTTGATCGAGTATACGATTGGACGAAGCGGCGGAGTTTGGTTGCAGGTGGCGTTGGATGCGGTTCGGGGTGTCGGGGCGATTGGCGCCGCAGTGCAATGCGTACTTATTTGCTTCTTCACTTACTTCTGGACGGCGGTCACGTTCCGGCCATCCGAGATTGCTGAGTCGCTGAGAGAGTCAGGGGTTTTTGTTCCCGGTTTTCGGCCGGGCAAACGAACGGAAGCATACTTAGAGTATGTGATGACACGGCTGACCTTGGTGAGTGGGGCAGCTTTGGCTTTCGTCGCATTGTTGCCCGCTTTTAGTGGTGGAATCGTGCGAGGGGTGAGCGGGACAGGATTAATGATTGTGGTTTCGGTCGCGTTGGATCTGAAGTCAAGAGCTCAGACATATGCCGGCCAATAAGGGGTCGCGATGAAAGTTAGAAGCAGCGTTCGCGTGATGTGCGATAAGTGCAAATTGGTGAGGAGACACGGGGTGCTGGTCGTGATTTGTCGCAGCAACCCAAAGCACAAGCAGAGGCAGGGGTAAAAATATGCCGCGACTATTGGGTGTTGAAGTTCCGGCCAATAAGCCGGTTTATGTGGCGGTGTCTTACCTGTTCGGTATCGGCAGACGTAATGGCGTCGATCTGGCACGGCGAGCACAGGTTGATCCGCTTCGCAAAGCAAGCGACCTGAGCGACGATGAGTTGGCACGGATTACGGCGCTATTGGACTCTGAGTTCGTGGTTGAGGGTAGCTTGCGGCGGTCGATCGCTGCGGATATCGGCCGCATGAGAGACATTAAATGTTACCGCGGACTTCGACATAAGAGGGGTTTGCCGGTTCGCGGACAGCGGACACGGACGAACGCACGCACTCGCAAGGGAGTGAAGAAGACGGTCGCCGGTAAAAAAGGCGTGAAGGACATGAAGCACTAGAAGCAATTACGGTGACGTTTAGGGGATATGTGAATGGCTGCGAAAAAGCGGGTGCGGAGAAACGTTGGGCGAGGAATCGCGCATATTTCGGCGACCTTCAACAACACAATTGTTAGCATCACCGAGATGAATGGTGACGTCGTTTGTTGGGCAACCGCGGGAACCAGTGGCTTCAAGGGAAGCCGTAAGAGTACCCCATTCGGAGCGCAGCGCGCTGCCGAAATTTGTGCTGAGAAGGCGGCGAAGGTTGGTGTTCGCGAACTTGAAGTTCGCGTAAAGGGGCCAGGGGCCGGTCGGGAAAGCGCAGTGACTGGGTTGCAGTCGTTCGGAATTGCAATTCGCTCGATTGAGGATGTCACACCGCTGCCACATAATGGCTGTCGCCCGCGTAAGCGGCGTCGAGTGTAGTTAGACGGTTCTGTGACTCGCATACGAGGCGTAATGGTATGAGGATAAGGTGGCGCGGGTTTGAACTGCCCGGAATGGTTCATTTGGTTGACCAGGATGGTGATTCGAACGTCTATGGCAAGTTCGTCGCCGAACCTTTCGAGAGGGGTTATGCGTCGACGATCGGCAACGCGTTGCGACGGGTGCTACTTTCTTCACTGGAGGGGTCAGCTGCAACCAGTGTGAAGCTGGCTGGTGTGGATCATGAGTTCTCTTCGATCCCTGGAGTGGTTGAAGACGTGACGGAAATTTGCTTGAACCTCAAGAGCATCGTGTTCCGACACAGTGGGTCTGGCGTGAAGATGGCGCGACTTGATTGTCATCAGCGCGGAGTTATTACAGCCGGTGATCTGCTGTGTGATGACCAACTGGTGGTCCTTAATCGCGATCAAGTTATTGCGACTCTGGCGGACGACGTTCCGCTGAGTTTCGAATTGACAGTGCAGACGGGACGTGGATTTGCCTTGGGTACCGACGCGGGTACTAACGAGTTGGGCACGATCGGTCTTGATGCCTGCTTTTCGCCGGTCGTTCGAGTTCGACACACGGTCGAAGAGACGCGTGTTGGGCAGAGAACGAATTATGAGCGACTGGTGTTAGAAATTTGGACGGACGGCTCTATTAGCCCGCGACTTGCAATGACAGAGGCGGCGAAGATTCTTCGTAAGCACATCTCGCCGTTCGTCGCCGTTCGTGAACCGGATGGCGAAGGTGGACCCGAGGGCGGATTGCGGGGGCTTGCTGACGCGACGGGGTATTCTCCGGTTGACTTAGAACTGGAAGAGCGGCTCGGTATGAGCTTGGCGGAGTTGAATCTGTCTGTGCGTGCGACAAATTGCCTTGAGTCAGAAGGCGTCGCTACGGTTAGGGATTTAGTCTCCCGTAGTGAGGATCAATTGTTGCAGGTGCGAAATTTCGGAGAGACCACACTCGCCGAGGTGCGCGAGCGTCTGAGTTGCGTCGGTTTGCGACTTGGTATGAAGATCGGTAAGGGAACGCGTCGTTAGGCGCAGGGGTTTTTTGATGAGACATCGACGCAGCGGTAAGATTTTTGGAAGAACGGGCGAAGAGCGAGTGCAACTCGCGAGGTCGTTAGTTGTCGGGGTGTTATTGAGTTCTCAAGGACGCATCGTCACTACGATTGATAAGGCGAAATGGGTACGCGGGAAGTTGGACTCGATTTGCTGCTTGCTCGCTAACGTCCGCGCGGCGGAGAAAAACCCGGTGGGGCGTTTGAATTTGGTACGCAAGTTGAGTCGCGCTCTCGGTGGACGGGGTGTGATCGGTGATGTGCTGCGGAATGAAGCGCTCGGGACGTTGCGTGCAAACGGCGGTAACGTTCGTGTTGTGCGACTCGCAGAGCGCCGAATTGGTGACTCCGGTAAGACAGCCGTGGTTGAGTTGGTACGCGGTTAGATCTGCAGGGCCCGACTTGGCTAATCGGTTAGATTGATTGTGTGACGGAAGCGAGATCGGGAACAGCAGACCGTAGGTTTAAGCGCACGGCGTTGGCTGTGTTTGGTTATTTCTGAGACCAAAAGTTGGGAACGGACGGCAGAAGGTCGGTTTAGGTGGAAACCCGGCCGCGCAGAATTGGTATGGCGCCAAACAATTGCGACAGGTTGCGGGTTAGGGTTAGTTGGGCCCGCTGGGCCTGCTTGGTGGTCAGTGGATGCATTGAAAACTCGCGAGTCGCACGGCCCGCTTTGATCTGCGGGCGATGTTGATTGCGGATCTGGCTAAACGTGTTGGTTTTTGCCGGGAGTAGGTTTCGCGGCCTGTCTTTGATCTCACGTTCCGAGCCATCTTTTGCTTCGGCGTGAGGTGATGATTGTCACCGCCTGAGTCATCGTCGGTCTCGGGGAGACGCTCGTTGTGCTTGAGTCGTTGCGTGG
>CAZNMS010000123.1:0-20389 GCA_964573505.1 uncultured Planctomycetaceae bacterium
TGCGAGATCTCTCGTGACGGCGAATTCAACGAGTGAAAGTGATCGTCGTCCCGCTACGGCTCGGGATGGAATCCCAAGCTACTTTTCGAGGCAGAGCCTCGGAACGAGTGCATGTTGCTGCACGGTGACTAGATCAGTCCCTTCACGAGCTTGCCGTCTTTGATGATCTCGATCGGACGAGTGCCAAAGGCGACGAGTTCTTTATCGGCGTCGACGCCTAATTGGTGATAGATCGTGAAGAGCAAGTCTTCGAGCATGACGGCATCGCGTGCGGGTTCGGCAGCAGTGGCGTCGCTTGCTCCGTAGATCAGTCCGCGCGCAAAGCCGCCTCCGGCGAGCAAGTTCGAATAGCAGCGAGCCCAGTGATCTCGGCCGCTCGTTGAGTTCACTTTCGGCGTGCGTCCGAATTCGGTCGTGACCCAGAACAGTGTTGTGTCGAGCAAGCCCCGCCGTTCGAGATCTTGCACCAGTCCCGCAATCGCCGCATCGAGTGCCGGCATCTGATCGAGACAGTTCTTGCGGACGTCGACATGACTGTCCCATGAGCCGTAAGTCACGGTGACAAAGCGCGTACCGGCTTCAACGAGTCGGCGCGCGAGAATCAGTCGCTCGGCTAAGCCCTTCGGATGAAACTTGTTGTCAGGACCGCGCAAGCCGACGACGTCTCGACCGTAAAGCTGCATCGTGTCTTCGGTCTCGCCGTCGAGCGTGAAGGCTGCTTGTGCCTGCGACGAAGTCAGCAGCGTGTAGGCGCGCTGATAGAAGTCATCCATTGTGTCGATCGTGCTCGGGTCGGCTTCGAGCTGCCGAATTTGCTTCTCGACAATGTCGCGGGCCGAGCGACGACGAACGAATCGTTCGGGTGTTACTCCGGCAGGGATCGAGAAGTCGCGGACCTTAAAACCCTTTTGTCCGGGATCGGCATTGAGATCGAACGCGCCGTAAGTGCTGCTGAGAAAGCCCGTGCTGCCCGCGAAGCTGTGATTGTTCGGGATCGCGATGTACGGCGGCAGTTCGCCGCGTCCGCCGAGTTCGTGCGAGACGACCGCTCCCATTTGCGGATAGTCAATGACGGCTGTCGGTGTGTAGCCGGTGAAGAGGTGATAGGTCGCTTGCGCGTGATCGGGGATGCGACCGACAAGACTGCGAACGACGGTGATCTTGTCCGCAATCGCAGCCGTCTTCGGGAAGTTGTCGCTGAAGACATCGCCGTTCTTCGTCTTCGTGACACCGAACGAACCGCGATATTCGACGGGCGCTTCGGGCTTTGGATCGAGCGACTCTTGCTGCGGCCAACCTCCGCCTAAATGAAGTTGAATCACACTCAGCGTCTTCGCTTTGAGCTTCCCTTTTGAGCCTGTTGCCGAGAACGCCTGCGTGCCGCTTTCTTGACCGCGAGCCTCAAGTCGCAAGACGTCTGCGAGCGACAGTCCGAGCGCACCGCAGACGCCGGCTTGCAGTGCCTGCCGACGATTCATCGCACGGTGACCCGAGCAGCCTCGACGAGTCGCGGCGTTCGATGCGAGAGACGGTTGAGTCATAGCGAGCGATCCTTGAGTCGAGTGGAACAATTCTGACATCTCGAATTCAGCGATTCCGTCAAGGCGGAACTATTGCTGCTTCGGCAAGTTTGAGCCGAGCCAATTCACGGCGTTCGTCACGATCTTCAGCGGAACTTCCTGCTTGTAGACCGGATAGGTCTCGTGACCGGGACGAAAGTAAAAAACGCGGCCTGCTCCGAGCTTCCAAATAAGGCCACTGCGGAAACTTTCGCCCGCTGCCCACTTCTCTTCGAACAAGACTTCGTCGGCATCCGGCACATGAAACGGATCGGCATACATCTCGGTCTGAGGGATCTCGAACGAAGCCGGCAGTCCTTTCGCGATCGGATGATCGGGCTTGAGCACAGTGACGGTGCTCGGCTTGCCGTCAGCGCGGTACGAGGGGAAGACGCAATTCGGCAAGTCGACTCGCACCGTGAGTTGAGCACCGCGCTTCATCGCGTAGAACGCCGGCGTCTTCAGCGAGTCCGCCGTCGGCACGAAGCGACCGTTCGGCGCGATGTATTCGAACTTCACCGCCGGACCTTTCGCCGGATCGGGATAGCGACGGCGCGCGTCTTCCTTCGTGCGTTCATTCATCGCTTCGACGAAGGGGTTCGACCAGTGCGCCGAATGCAGCGCGATCAATGCAAGCTGCCCCTTCTTGATGCGTTCGACGATCTGCGCACTCATCTCCGAAGTGATCTCGTTGTGCCGGACATGCCCCCACCAAACGAGAACGTCGGTGTTGTCGAGCAAGCTCGCGGGAATGCCTTTGTCCGGCTGATTGATGTTGGCCGAGATCACCCGCAGGCCGGGTTGCTTGCTGAGATGATCCGCAATCGCGTTGCCGAGAAAGTTGTCGTAAGCGGCCTTTTGTGCCGGCTGCTGCTCGTCCCAAACAACGACGCGAATCGGTGCCTCTGCTGCGACAGCAACGACGCTCAAGCTGCATGCGAGTAAGGCAAGTAGGTGCGTTCTCATGCGAATCCCTCAACGTTGAACCGAGCAAATGCGATCGAGGCATCGAACCGCCGAAATGGGCGGCGAGTTGTAATAGTCTCAATCTCAGAATTCGCGGCACGCGTCGCGTTCAACGACGAGCCTTTAGCCTCTGCGTACGGCGTAGGCGGTGACGAGTATTCGTGATCGTAATTGGTGAGCCGCGCGAGCAGTGCGGAGCAAGGTTTGTGAATGCTGCTGTAACCCGAAGTGTCCGCGAGAAAGTGAGCATGACCGCTGCCCACTCAAACGCCTTCGCTGACGCAGCGGGTTACAAACACTGTTCCGCACCCACTCCGAACTTCGCTGCGGAACTCGCGCGGCGTTGATTTTGAGCGCGGCCTACAGTCCGACGACACTCTTTCGAGCATCCCTCGCACTTCATGGATGAAGGCCCTTCATGCTCAATGGCATCATTCGCTTCGCACTCAATCACCGCATGCTCGTGCTGATCGCTGCGGTTGCCGTGCTCGTTTATGGCAGCATCGAAGCGACTCATCTCCCGATTGATGTGCTGCCGGATCTCACGCGGCCGCGCGTCGTGCTCGTGACTGAAGCGCACGGACTCGCGCCGGAAGAAGTTGAGACGCTCGTCTCGTTCCCATTGGAGACGACGCTCAACGGCGCGACCGGAGTGACGGCGGTGCGTAGTTCTTCTGACATCGGACTCTCGGTCATCACCGTCGAGTTCGATTGGGGCACCGACATCTACAAAGCGCGGCAGATCGTGCAGGAACGCATTGCCGGAGTGCTCGGGCAACTGCCGCCGGATGCGCGGCCGCTGATGGCGCCGCAGTCATCGTTGCTCGGACAAATCATGCTCGTCGGCATGTGGAGCAAGAATGGTGACACCGGTCCGCTCGATCTGCGGACGCAAGCCGATTGGGTCATCAAGCGGCGGCTGCTGACGATCCCCGGCATCGCGCAAGTCATCGTCATGGGCGGCGGGAAGAAGCAGTATCAAGTTCTCATCGACCCGCATCAGTTGCATCGCTTCGACGTGCATTTGCCCGACGTCGAGAAAGCTCTCGAAGAATCAAACCTCAATGTCACCGGCGGCTACCTGCAGAAAGGGTCGCTCGAATTGCTTGCGCGCGGCATCGGTCGTTTGAAGTCAGTTGACGAGTTGAAACGCATCGTCGTTAAGCCTGACGAGCGGCGGCATGTGCTGCTGCAAGACGTCGCCGAGATCGTCGAACGCGAGCAAGCCAAACGCGGCGAGTCATCGGTCAATGGGGAACCGGCGGTTGTCTTCACCATTCAAAAGCAGCCGGGTTACGACACTCGACGACTGACCGAACAAATCGAAGCCGCACTCGTCGACCTGCGTAAGGGGCTGCCGAGCGATGTCATCATCGAGCCGACTTACAAGCAGAGAGAGTTCATCGATTACAGCGTGCATAACGTGATTGAAGCGCTGCGTGATGGCGGTCTGCTCGTCGTGATCGTGCTCTTCATCTTTCTGGTCAACGTGCGAACGACGGTCATCACGCTGACTGCGATCCCTCTCTCAGCACTCGCAACGGCGCTCGTGTTTCGATGGTTCGGCCAGTCGATCAACGTCATGACGCTCGGCGGTTTAGCCGTCGCAATGGGGGAACTCGTTGATGACGCGATCGTCGATGTCGAGAACATCTTTCAGCGGCTGAGACAGAACGCGCAGTTGCCGGAACGCGGTTCGTCGGAAGCGACTGATGCAGAGCATGCTGCCTCTCAATTCCGTCAGCCGATTCTGAAAGTCATCTATGAGGCAAGCCGCGAAGTGCGCGGGGCGATCATCGTGAGCACGGTGCTGATCGTGCTCGTCTTCCTGCCGCTCTTCGCGCTGACAGGAATGGAGGGCCGACTCTTTACGCCGCTCGGAGTCGCGTATCTCGTCTCGATTTTGATGTCGATGGTCGTCTCGCTGACGGTCACTCCGGTCTTGTCGAAGTACTTGCTCGGCAAAGCGAAGATCACTCATGAAGACAAAGACGGAATCGTGCTGCGCGGGCTCAAGCGGCTCGTCACTCCGATCATTCATCTGAGCATGAACGGCTTCGGGCTCTCGCTCATCGTTGCTGCCGTCGCAGTCGGAGTGCTGATCAGCGTTGTGACGCTGACGCAACTCGGCAGCAGCTTCTTGCCGGCTTTCGATGAAGGCGCTGCGCAAGTGAATGTGTTCTTGCCGCCGGGCACGTCGCTGCAAGCGTCGACGGCCGTCAGCAAGCTCGTCGATCAGCGATTGGCGTTGCTGCTGCAGTCAGATGAGCGACCCAATTATCCGATCCGTTACTTCACGTGTAAGACGGGCCGCGCGGAAGAAGACGAGCATGTGATGGGCGTGAATGTCAGCGAGTACGTGCTGACGGTGAACTCGGACTGCGGTCTGCCGCGCGAGCAACTCATCAAGCTGTTGCATGAGACGCTCTCGGTCGTCCCCGGCGTAGAGATTGAAGTTGAGCAGCCGATCGCGCATCTCATCAGTCACATGCTGTCGGGGGTGCAAGCTCAGATCGCGATCAAGATCTTCGGCGACGATCTCGACACACTGCGGCGCAAAGCCAATGAGGTCAAAGCGGCGATCAAAGACATCGACGGCATTGCTGAGCCAATCGTCGAACAGCAGCAACCGATCGCTCAATTGCGAATCGAACTCAACCGCGAGCAACTCGCGCGTTACGGCCTCTCGGCGCAGTTCGTAAACGAGCAAGTTGAGACTGCGCTCAGCGGGCACGTCGTGACGCAACTGCTTGAAAATCAACGCTCGTTCGATGTCGTCTTGCGCTTCGCGGACGAGTACCGGCAGGACTACACCGAACTCGGGCGCATGCATCTGCATTTGCCCGACGGCAAGCTGATCCCGCTCTCTGAGGTTGCTCACATCTATGAGGCCGCCGGTCCCAACACCATTAATCGAGAAGACTCCCGCCGCCGCATCGTTGTCAGAGTTAATACACTGGGCCGCGATCTCGGCTCGGCAGTCGCCGCCATTCGAGCTGCCGTCGACGAAAAGGTGCAGCTCGATGAGGGCTACTTCTTCGTCTATGGCGGCCAATTCGAAGCACAGCAGTCGGCCACTCGACGCATCTTGTTATGGAGTCTCGTGACGCTCGTCGGCGTCGTGCTCGTGCTCTATTCGGCCTATCCGAAGCTGACTCTTGTCGCGCAACTGCTGTTCGCGTTGCCGACGGCCTTCATTGGAGGCGTCGTCGCGCTCGTCATCACAAAGCAAGAACTCAGCGTCGCAAGTATGGTCGGCTTCATCTCGCTCGCCGGTATCGCAGCTCGAAACGGCATTCTGCTGATGAGCCACTACTTGCATCTCTACAAAGAGAAAGGCTTCTCGAAGGAGATGATTCTCACCGGCAGTCTTGAGCGACTCGCTCCGGTCTTGATGACGGCGCTAACGACCGGCATCGGCTTAGTGCCGCTCGTTGTCGGAGGCCATCAGCCGGGCAAAGAGATCTTGTACCCGGTCGCGACCGTCATTCTCGGCGGCTTGATTGCGTCGACCGGCTGCGAGTTCTTAATCCGTCCCGGCCTCTATTGGTTCCTCGGACACCGCGCGACCTCGCAACTCTCCACTCGCAGCGACGACGTCATCGGCGGGCACGAGTAATAATTATCACAGCACGACCGCAACGACGTTGAATCCCGGCTCGGCCATCGTCACTTCAGGATCGCATCTGCCGCGATCGTCCCGATCTTGCCGGCAAGCGGATTCACCGCACCTTTGCCGTTTGGATGCACGCGATTGCTCAGGAAGATCACGAACAGCTTCGTCTCGGGATCAATCCATAAAGCAGTGCCGGTAAAGCCGCCGTGACCGAAGGCGCGCTCGGACATCGTTGCTCCGCGATTCGATGAGTAGCCCGTCTGCATGTCCCATCCGAGTCCGCGCTTCCCGGATGAAACCATTCGAGCCGTTGTCATCTCGCGCCATGTTGCTTCGCTGAGGATCCGAACGCCGGAGTACTCACCGCCATTAGCCATCATCGCGGCATAACGCGCGAGATCTTCCGCCGTCGAAAAGAGACCCGCGTGCCCCGCGACTCCGCCGAGCAAGTGGGCTCGCGGATCATGCACTTCGCCTTTGATCCATTCGCCGTTGCGCCGCTCGGTCGGTGCCGCGCGCTGTCGCAGAGCGTCTGCAGGTCGATACCCCGTCTCGCGCATGCCGAGCGGTTTGAAGATCGCTTGCTGAGCGACTTCATCAAGCGGTCGTTCGGCAACGCGACGCACGAGTTCGCCGAGCACGATGAAGCTCACATCGCTGTAGATGAACTTCGTCCCGACCGGAGCCGTCAACTTAAGTGCTGCGATGCGCTTCCATGCGGTTTCGGAACCGAGCTGATAGTCAGCCAATGCGTTGTCCGCGATCAGTCCGCCTTGATGTATTAAAAGTTGCTCGACCGTGATGGGCTCTTTGCCGTTCTCTGTGAAGTCGGGCAGATGCTGACTCGCTCGATCGCTCAGCTTGATGCGGCCCGTCTCGATCAACTTCATGACGCAAGTTGCTGTTGCAATTGGCTTCGTCAGCGACGCGAGATCAAACACAGTGTCGAGCGTCATTGGCTGCGGCTCGGGTTCGAGCATCCGATTGCCGAAGGCGCGTAAGTAAGCGATGCGCGAATCGCGACCAATCAGAATGACGCAGCCCGGCAGCTTGCTCTCGTCGATTGCTTGCTTCACGAGCGGCTCAATCTCATCGAGCTTGCCGGCATCGAGCTGCACGTCCGCCGGAGCAACGATCGACAACTTCGGCGGTTCTGCTGCCGAACTCGTTGCACTCACACTCAATGTCAGCAGCGCGCCGAGAGCGAGTCGTCCGAGCCTTTGAAGTTGCCGCTGCATGCGAAGTCCTCTTCTGTTTGAGACGCCCATAGTTCGATATCGCTGCTTCGAGGTCTCACGATTGATCTCAGAGCCAATCGGATCGCGAAGGCAGGCTTTTCGAGTGAGTCGTTATCCCCCGACGAATTGCGGAGTTTTGACGATTTTCAAAATTCATCGCCGAGTGGCACATCAATTTCTCTAAGGGTCTGCCGTTGACGCGATCAAGCGTCGCGACGACTTCCGCCACTGAGAGTTCTGCACCCACGCAAAACTCTCGCTTCAAAGTGGCAATGCGTGTTCGTCCGCCCGGTTTCGATGTCCTCGACTGGCCCGCCGGGGAGTCGTGCCGGTGCGGACGGCATGCTTTGAATTTCATTCGCGAGCATCATTCTCGCGGTTGTTTGTTATGCGGACGCTCGAATGAGCGAATGCAGAATCCCCAATCTCGGCGGTTACTCGGGCACCGCCGGGTCTCTCTCCTCAAGCCATCATCGTCATTCATCCATTCCTACGATCATTCTGGTGAGAGACCTTACCCTCGGACTGAAAGCCATGAAGGCAGTCGGTCCGAGGGTTTTTCGTTTTTGAGGATGTAACAATTTCACTCAGCCGCTCTGCGGCGTCTCGCGATTTGATAGTCGCCTTTCGTTCCGCGAAAGGCAGCTTCTGCGGAGCAAGAGCCCCGAGAGAAGTTCCTCACCGGGCGGGCCGGCACAATGGGTGAGGAACACTGGTACGACGGACTTGTAGTCCGTCGAACGTCGTGAGAAGCGACGGACTGCAAGTCCGTCGTACCCAAAAACGGATGTGTTCCTCAGAAAATCCCTTTCGCAGAGCGAAAGGCGACGATCATCTGCCGCTCCGCTGCCGCGAGTGTGATCCGACGCTTGATGCTGCGACCGACGTGTTGCAAGAACTCCGTCCCCGCAACAACACAGCGAGATTGGCCTCTCAATGGACTCACTCGGAGCACCGCATGGATCTGCTTAAGGACTTCCCGGTTGTCATCGAACTCCCCGTTCAATGGGGAGATCAAGACGCTTTAGGGCACGTCAACAACGTCGTCTTTTTTCGTTGGTGGGAGTCCTCGCGAATCGCGTTTGCCGAACGAGTCGGCATCGTGCGCTATCACCCGGAAACGACGCTCGGCACTGTGCTCGCCTCAGTGAAATGCGACTTCCGTCGGCAGTTGCTTTACCCCGACACGATTCTCGTCGGAGCCCGACTCGCAAAGCTCGGCAACAGCAGCTTCAACGTCGAGCATCGGCTCGTCAGCAAGAAGCTCAACGACATCGCTGCCGAAGCCGTTTCGACAATGGTGACCTTCGACTTCGTGAAGCAGTCGTCGGTCCGGGTGCCCGATGACATTCGCGCGGCAATGGAAGCTCTCGCCGCACCGACATCGCAGACATGAGGCCGTCGATGACCGATCAACGCGCGGTTTCAACGGCTCTCAGCACGCGCATCACGTTGCCGCTCATCACCGCGTGAATCTGCTCGGCGGTGAAGCCGCGATTGAGCAACTCTTGAGTGATGACGGGATAGGTCGAGACATCGTCTAATTGCTCGGGCGTCGAATTGATGCCGTCGTAGTCTGAGCCGAGACCGACATGCTCGATCCCTGCGACTCGGGCGATATGCACGATGTGATCAACGACGTCATGTACCGAACCGCGTTCGATCGGGTTCTCTTTCTCCCAGCGAGCACGCGCCTGCTTGTATTCCGAGTCCTGCGGATGCTTCGCGCGGAGTTCTCGTTGCACTTCAAAGAGATTGGCGCGACGCGCTGCCGACTGCGGATGAATGAAGCCCGAGTAGAAGTTGACCATCACAACTCCGCCATTCTTTGCCGTCAGCTTCAAGACATCGTCGGGCACATTGCGCGGATGATTCGCGATCGCTCGCGCCGACGAGTGCGAGAAGATGATCGGAGCACGACTCACGCGCAGTGCGTCCTTCATTGTCTCGGGCGAGACGTGCGAAAGATCAACGAGCATCCCGAGACGATTCATCTCGCGCACGACTTCTTCGCCGAAGTCATTGAGTCCTTGATGTTGCGGCGTGTCTGTCGCGGCATCGGCCCAACTCAAAGTGTCGGAGTGAGTCAGCGTCATGTAGCGCACGCCGAGCGAATGCAGCCGACGCAGGTTGTCGATCGAGTTCTCAATCGAATGGCCGCCTTCAACTCCAATGAGCGATGCGATCTTGCCGGACTTGCGAATGCGTTCGACGTCAGCAGCGCTCGTCGCAAACTCGAAGGTCTCGGGGTAACGCTTCACGAACGCGCGAATGATCTCGATTTGTTCGAGAGTCATCGCGAGCGACTTGCCCTCTTTCATCGTCGTCGCCGGAACGTAAGCCGCCCAAAACTGAGCCCCGACATTCCCCGCTCGCAGTCGCGGGATATCGGTATGAATCTCGGGAATGCCTTTCCGCAGATCGACCTTATCGAGCATGCCGCCGGTCAGTCGTCGCAGTTCCCAGGGAAGATCATTGTGGCCGTCAAAGATGAAGCTACCGGCATGCACTTGCTTCGCAGCATCACTGACAACGACTTTCGGTCGCGGATCAGCAGCAAGAGCAACAGTCGAAGTCACAAGAGCAAACACAACAGCAAGACGGAGCAGTGGCATGACGACCTTTCATGAATGAGGGCGGCGGACTGTAGCGACCGACGTTGGCTCGCGCGGATCGTCGCCTTTCGCTCCGCGAAAGGCCGCTTTCGCGGAGCAAAAGCCGACGATCGCATGCAACTCACTCATGCGTCTCAAAGGCTGCTTGTCAGAACGCGAGACCGCCGCGATGTTCCGCCCGCACTTGAGTGCCGAACAGAGTTTGTGAATTCCGCTGTAACCCGAAGCGTCAGCGAGGAAGTGAGCATGACCGCTGCCCACTCAAGCACCCTCGCTGACGCAGCGGGTTACAAATCCCGTTCCGCACTCCCCGCACTTTGATCGAGACCATTGGGGAGCACGCTTCATGTCGATCGTCGATACCGACGCTTATCCATTTCCCGCGCGCGAGCCGTTCGTCTCGCGACGCAAAGCACTTCAGACAGCAGCGCACGGCTTCGGATGGCTCGCCTTCAGCGCGTTGTTTGGCAGTCAGTCGCAGGGAGCGGACGGACTGCCCCGACCGCACTTTCTGCCGCGTGCGAAGCGAGCCGTGCTGCTGTTTATGGATGGAGGTCAATCGCAAGTAGACACGCTCGATCCAAAACCGCGCCTCGCTGCCGAGCACGGGCAGCCGTTCAAAATGAAGATCGACGCGACGCAGTTCGACAACGTCGGCACGACGTTTAGCAGCCCGTTCAAGTTTCATCGGCACGGCGAATCCGGCATCCCGATGAGCGAGATCTTTCCGCATCTCGGTCGCGTCGCGGATGACCTTTGCGTCATTCGTTCGCTGAAGGCCGAATTCCCCGAGCACGCTCAAGCTTGCTACTTCATTCATAGCGGGCACCCGTTGCAGGGCCGCCCGAGTCTCGGCGCATGGCTCAACTACGGATTGGGAACCGAGAACTCGAACTTGCCGGGGTACGTTGTCTTACATGGAGGAGTTATTCCACTCGGCGGAGTCGAGAATTTTAGTTCCGGCTTCTTGCCGCCGACCTTTCAAGGCTCCTTCTTCGACATGTTCTCGGGCGGTGAGATCGTCTCGAACATCACTCCCGGAGCACGCACTTCAACGCGCGACAAACGAGCGTTGCTGACGGCTGCTGATGCGGACTTCGCAAAGTCGCTCGGCGGTGCTGCGGTTGCTGTCGAAGGCGCGATTCGTAATGGCGAGACCGCCTTCGCGATGCAGGCAGCAGTGCCCGAAGTCGCTGACATCGGGGCTGAATCCGAAGCCACTCAGAAGCTGTATGGCCTCAACTCCGAGAACAAACTCACGGCGCAATATGGGCGGCAATGTTTGCTCGCTCGGCGTCTACTGGAGCGCGGCGTGCGGTTTGTCGAACTGACCTGCGTGCGCGGCATTCGCTTTGTCGCTCCATGGGACGATCACGAAGACATCAAGACCGGTCATGCGAAGAATGCGGCAGTCGTTGATCAACCGATTGCTGCGTTGATTCAGGATCTGAAGTCGCGCGGTATGTTTGAGGACACCTTATTGATCTGCGTCGGCGAGTTCGGACGCACGCCGTTCGCTCAAGGCAGTCGCGGTCGCGATCACAATCCGCAAGCGATGTCGATGTGGCTCGCGGGCGGCGGAGTGAAAGGCGGAACGATCTACGGAGCGACCGACGAGTACGGCTATCGCGCTGTCGAGAACGTCGTCTCGGTGCATGACCTGCATGCGACGATCCTGCATCAACTCGGCTTCGATCACGAGCGGCTGACATACCGCTACTCAGGCCGCGACTTCCGTCTGACGGACGTCTACGGCGAAGTCGTCCGCGACATCTTGTCGTAGCAAGGACGAAGCGCATTGGTCATTCCGCCCTCATCCAAAAGATCGCCCCCGGCCTTGTGCCGGGGGCTCGACGGTCTTTGCGCATGTTCGAGTCGGTTTGAATGCGACATGCGCAAAGGCCGTTAAACCCCCGAGATGAACTCGGGGGCGAAGTTTTCATCAGGCCCCCATCACTGCGCCGGCAACTCATTGAGTCGCACTTTGCGATACGTGATCCCGCCGATGCCGCCGTCGAGGCAGACATAGCCTTTGTCCGGGATCTTCGAACTTCCGAGGTTCGCCTTATTGGCTTGCTTGCCGTTGATCAGCACCGTGACCGTCGAGCCCACTACGCGGATCGTCGTCGTATTCCATTCGCCCGCAGCCTTCACCGGATTCGCATCTGCTGCGGAGATCGCGAAGAGCGCTCCACTGGAGTAAGTGTCGGGCCTCACTCCGGCGTCGTTCGCGAGATGAATCTTGTAGGCGTTCTCGTAGATGTCGCCCGAGCCCGAGTAGCGGAAGTAGACGCCGCCTTGAGCCTGAACGGTGTTCTCGACTTGCCACTCAAACGAGATCTCGAAGTTCTCGAACTGCTCGCTCGCGATCAGCATCGAGTTCTCTTTGCGTTCATTCGTCGCGCGGTACGAGCCGTCTTCGATGACCCACTCGCGCTTACCGCGCGGCTCCCACTTCACGAGACTCAGCAGCATCTCGCGCATCTGCGCGGCTTCCGTGCGTAGTGCGCTGCCGGGCAGCGCGAGATCATCGACCTCAGTCAGAAAGCTCATTCCGTTGCCGTAGTTCTTGCGGTCGAACTCGGCTTTCGCGAGCGCCATCTTCCGCTGTACTTTTTGTTCCATCAGCCCGATGCCGAGTGCTCCCGAGCGCTCAACGCGGAGCTTGATCTGCCGATCGACAGCTTGCTTGTCGTAAGACAAGAACGTTGCGAAGCGCAATTGAGGTTCGGGCTCCGTGCCTTTGTGAAGACGGTCAAAGAAGGCCGAAAGGTCTGCTGGCGCCATCTCAGCAACGGGGCGTTTGAGTTCTGCTGTTCCGACCTTGCCGACGACGATGCCGTCTTTGAACTCTGCAAACTTCACCGCGCTTGTGCCGATGCGGAACGGCTCGCCGACCGGCATGTCTTTGAGCGACTTCTCGATGTCGGCCCAGAAGCCGCGAGTGGCTTTGAGGTCTGCGACGTCCCAATCAAGCAACTGCTTGAAAGGGGCAAAGGCATCGTTCGACACGCTCGTGTCGAGCAAGGCTTGCGCTTCGTCGTACTTCCGCTCGCTCATCAAGGTGATGAAGACCTTTGAGAACGACGTATAGGGCAGCGGAATCGTGCGCGGGTCGACAGGCTTCGGCGGTTTTGGTTTCGGCATCGGCTTCGCCATCTCGCCGTCGCCCGTGCCGTCAGTCGGCGCTTCGCCATTCGGCATGTCGTTCTTCGCGAGTTGCTTCGGCTTCGGCGAGATGCCTTTGCCCGTCGGCTTCACGCCCCACTGCGGACCGTTCGAAAGCCGCACCATCTTGATGTCGCCCGAGTCTTCCGGCTTATCGCAATAGAAGAGCCACTGCTCATCCGAGGTCACGTAGTACTGGCGGTAGTCCGAGCTGTAGTCGAGATCCGGCAAGTCGAACTCGCCGATGACTTCGGAATCATCCGGGAACTTCGAGTTGAGGTTCGGGCGGCGATAGCGCGTCAGTTTCTGCCCGTCGAAGTCGTATTGCCGCAGACCGTCAGACGAGAGGCACGCATGCTCGCCCGGCAGTCGCACTTTGAGCGTCTTGTCGAAGTCTGCGGTCGGCGTCTTGCGACTGGTTGAGTACGTCTTGAATTCGCCGTCATCGGCTTCCGTCCAATAAAGCCGCAAGCCATCGCCTAATAGCTGACTCGACTGCCATAAGACGCCCTCTTTCTCTGTCTGCCGAACGACCGTGCGATCGCCGAAATCCGACGTCGTCTTGGCGCGCTTGAGCAGCACGAGCCGCGCTTTCGTCGGCACGATGTAGAGCATGAACAGTCCGTCTTTGCTGATGCTCGGAGTGGCCGGCATATCGGGACTGCGATTCACGATCTTTGGCGCTTCGAAGTCGTGATAGGGAGTCGGTCGCGTCGCGACAAAGATGCCGCGTCCTTCTTGCCGATCGCCCGCGAAGTAGATCGTGAGCCGGTCGTCGGAGAGGAACGGATCAAGCTCGGGCCGATTGGTGTTGAGCCCCTTCATTGGAATGGGCTCTCCAATCTTCGCATGCAGATACGGCGCGGTGAGCACTTCGCTGCCGATGTTCTTGTCGTCCTGCTCGGGCTCGAACACTACTTCGCTATTGGGGATGACATTCGCCCGCTTCGTCTCGTCGACCCATCCTTCACGAAAAACGGTGATCAATCGCGGGCCTTGCTCGCACGTGACGGCGCACGGCGTCTCGATGTAGCCGCCGTCCTCGTTCAAAACCGGCTCGCCATCAACAAGCACGTTGAAGCCGGCTTCAGGCGTATGCACGGCGATCGTTGCCGTTGTGAATCGAGCAGCAGCAGCCTTCTTCGGCTCCTCTTTCTTGCCGCCCTTTGAGGTCTTGTTGTCAGAATTGTTACTCGGTTCCGCCTCTTCTTCCGTCGATGGCTCGACGGAGTTGCTTGCGAGCAACTCTTGCACTTTGCCGATCGCAAACGGCGCGACAGCGAGTAGCAGCAGCACTCCGGCGACTGCTGAGCCCGCGATGATCAGTCGCTTCTTCGGCTGCGACTTCACGAACTCGACGGCCTTTTGCAGTGCAGCCTTTGCACCGCTCGGTGCCTCGTCAAACACCACTTCGTCATCCGCCGCTTCGCGACGAGACTCCGGCGTTTCGGCCATCGAATCTTCGAACTCGTCGGCATTTGAATCGTCGTCATTCTGCTTTGAGGCACCGGTTGCTCGCTTCTCGCTCGCGGTCGACTCGGTGCGAGGGAAGTAGCCGGCGACAGCGAACATTCGCCCGGCATCGTCCGAGTAATCGCGCATGACGATGCGCTCTTCGTCGAACGGCAAGTCATGCTCGGCAAACCAATCGGCGATGAAACTGACAACGGTCAGCTTGAAGCCGAGCTTGTCGCCTTTCTTCCATGCTTTGGCCGTTTTGACGACGGGCTTCGCGCGCGAAAAGTCAAAGCCGCGACCGGCAGCCGAGCGGTAGTCGGCGGAAAGTTCGGCCGCGCTCTCTGAAGGATCAAAGCCGGAGCCGAGCACGAACAGAATCGTGCAGGTGCGAATCTTCGTCGGCTCAGTTTTG
Source organism: uncultured Planctomycetaceae bacterium (assembly GCA_964573505.1). Lineage (GTDB taxonomy): Bacteria > Planctomycetota > Planctomycetia > Planctomycetales > Planctomycetaceae > AM-0621. Next base: position 15,033 of record CAZNMS010000123.1, read on the forward strand.
CTGTGAGATTTAGCGGGCTGACCGCGTTTGGGTGCGGGCATGCGGGCTCGCTCCTTTCGAGCGGGGATGATGCGAACTCAACGAAGAAACCGGCACGCATTCGTTTCCTCGTTGAGCTTCATCTCGCCCCGACAAAGGGCGTCGATGCGATGAACTCGGGAAGTCTTGCGAGCCCGCTTCTCGGTCTCGATTCGCCGCTGCCAATCAGGCGACGCGAACGATCGAGCGTGAGCTTGCGGGGCAGTCATTGCGACTGGTGAGGATAAAGAAGCTCTCTGCCATTCGCGCTGATTCTTGAGATGAGTGAACTGCTAGGCGTCGGCCGCAGGTGAGATCCGAACTTCGTAGCCGAAGTCGTGAGACTTCGGACGCAGTCACTGTGGCCCCGAAATCTGACGATTTCGGCTACGGACGATTGCGGCGGGAGTCTAGCAACGATCCCTCTGAGACCAATGTCGCAATTCGCGAGCAGTCGTAGCATGGGATTCCATCCCGTGCTGACTTCGGATTTTCGAATAGATTCGAACTGCCAAACAAAGAGCACGGACTGGAAGTCCATGCTACGACGGCGAAATCAGCGGGCTGAACCGGTCGCTCCCGACAAGCTACCTCTTGCCGAACGGGCCTCATAAGTTGCGTCGCGATCTCGCTCCCGAATTCCCCGCGCCTCCGACCGAACACGAAATTCAATGTCTCGCCGCAACATCGTTCTCGTTCAGCTTCCGATCCCTCAACCCGGCATGTCACCGGCAAAGGGCAACGTTCCGTTAGCTGCGGGTTATCTCAAGATGTTCGCGCAGAACGCGGGGGTCGGAGACGCCTATCAGATCGACATCTTCCCGCCGCCGCTCGCAAATACGCTCAGCGACGCCGGGCTCGCCGACGCGATTCTCTGTCACGAGCCATGGATGGTCGGCTTCACGTGCTACCTCTGGAACATTGACCGAACGCTGTACGTCGCGAAGTTGCTGAAGCAGCGCAAACCCGAGTTGCGCATCATCGTCGGCGGTCCCGAGATTACTGCGGACAACGCATGGGTTTTGGAGCGCGCGGAACTCGATTTCGCCGCGATCGGTGAGGGCGAGCAGACCTTTGTGGATCTGCTCAATGCCCTGCGCTCGCACGATTGGCCGACGCAGCCGATTGACGGGCTCTATATCGGCGCGGCGAGAAACGGTCGCAGCGGTGCAGGAGCAAAGTCCTTTGATCTGCCGCTGCTCGGGAGTTCTCAGCAGCCGAAATTCCGGCAACCGCTGCCGTCGCTTGATCCGATCTCGTCGCCGTATCTCTGCGGAATTCTCGACGCGGCTGACGAGCAGATGTTACTACTCGAAACAATTCGCGGCTGCATTTTTAAATGCAAGTTTTGCTACTACCCGAAGAGCTACGACGACCTCTACTTCGTCTCGCAAGACAAGATCGAAGCGAATCTCGCTCACGCACGGGAGCGCGGCGCAAAGGAAGTTGTGATTCTCGATCCGACGCTCAATCAGCGCAAGGAATTTGATGATTTCGTGAAACTGCTAGCGCGTAATAATCCCGGCGGGCAATTTAATTACTTCGGAGAGCTTCGCGCAGAAGGCATCACAACAACGACGGCAAAGCTGCTGAAGGAAGCGAACTTCACCGAAGTAGAAATCGGCTTGCAGTCGATCGACCCGCTCGCGATGGAGTTGATGGACCGCAAAAACAATATGAAAGCGTTCGAGCGCGGCGTGCGGGCGATGATGGATGTCGGCATCAGCGTCAAAATTGATCTCATCATCGGCCTGCCGGGAGATACTCCCGACTCGATTCGCCGAGGCTTCGAGTATGTGCATCGCACCGGCCTCTACAGTGACATTCAGGTTTTCAATTTGGCGATCTTGCCCGGCACGGCATTTCGGCAAGAGGCACAGCAGCTCGGCCTGCGTTTTCAGCCGCGCCCGCCTTATTACGTGCTCGAGACTCCGACACTCGAACTGACCGATTTCTACCAATTGATGGCCGAGGCCGAAGATCTCTTCGAAGCCGAGTTCGATGCTCACGGAGCGCCGGAACTGATTCCGCCGGGGCGCGATAAGAATCAATTAGTACGAACAATTCAGATCGATCTCGACGCGCCGGTCGTCGACAATCCGCTGCCGCCCCCGACCGAGCGATCGCAAGCATTAACATTGTGGCTGAAAGCGTCGAACTGGAAGCAGCACCGTAAGCAAATCTGTCAGTGGATCGAGCAGTTACTCGGCGACAACCCGCACTCGACGCTGCAAGTGATACTCGAACCGCTCGCCGGAGTTCGCGATCTCACTCCGAATTATCTCGAATCAATCCGACAGTCATGCTTCGCGTCAACATCGTATCTCGATCGTTTCTACTCAATTCTGCCCGACCGCACCGCCGGTGCAAAACGAGTCGTCATTCTGTTGCCGGAAACTCATCGTCAGAAACTCGGAGACGAGCGAGTCAGCGAACTAGCGGCCTATACAGCAATTGGATGGCACACTCCGAAGCTTGAAGACGAGCAAGATGAACTCGCTCCGAACGAGTATCTCTTGCAGTATCAACCGGCAGCGACTGCGTAAGTGAAATTGATACTCGTTTGCGGTTGCGAGGGAGACGCAAACCGGCGTGCCTTTTTTCGTAGTGCCGGCTGCAGCCGTTCTTCCGCACTGGTGGTTCGCGGGGGCATAGTTCGACAGCGCACCTTCGAGTTTCCGTAGCCGAAATCGTCAGATTTCGGGGCCGCAGTGACTGCGTCCGAAGTCTCACGACTTCGGCTACAAAGATGCGCACACGGCGCGCAGAAGTTACGAAGGTAAAACGGCTCTCCGCCATTCGTGTTGATTCTTGGGAGGGCGAGGCTCCTGCCGAGCCGAATTTCGCAGCGATTGCGGCTCGGCAGGAGCCTCGCCCTCCCAACCAATGGTCACCCCTCAACACAAATGGCGGAGAGCCGGTAAAATCAAATAGGCCGACGTCATCGCCTCACTGAAAGACTCCCGTTGAGCGTTCCCTCACAGAAAAGCCTCTTTGGCGCAGAACTCGATCGGCCCGAGTGGGAACTTGCGGCGGAGCAGGATCGAGTCGTCGCGCAAGTCGCGCTGAATCTGCCGCTCGATCAGGCGTTTGATTATCTCGTCCCCGAACCACTGCGCGAGAAACTCAATGCGGGTCAGCGGGTTGAAGTGCCTTTCGGCGCCGGTAATCGCACGGAGGTCGGCTTCTGCGTCGGCATCAGCAAGCTCGATCATCCGAACCGCCGCTTGAAAGAGATCAGCTCGGTCATCGACCGCGTGCCGATCGTGTCCGAGCACTTGCTCGCGCTCTCGAAATGGATCGCAGAGCAATATCTCTGCGGATGGGGGCAAGTCTTAGAGAGCGTCATCCCCGCCGGAGTGAAGAAGCAGTCGGGCACGCGCGAATTGGTCTTTCTGACGCTCTGCCCGGATCTCGAAGAGAAGCTCGCATCCGCCGGGAAGCTGCCGGCGAAGCAGCAGGCCGTTGTTGATTTCCTCAAACAAGTGGGCCGACCTCTGCGAGGCGATCAAATCACTGAAGGCGTCGGTTGCGGCACCGTGCCGATCAATGGGCTGAAGGAGAAAGGGCTCATCGTTGCAGTGCGGCAGCGGAGCGACATTACCGAAGCCGCGTTCGCGCCGATCGAGAAGCAAGAGGATCTCGTACTCAATGCGGATCAGAAGAAGGCATTGAGTTTGATCGTGATGCAACTGCGAATGGGGAAGCATCGCACGATGGTGCTGCACGGTGTGACCGGCAGCGGAAAAACGGAGGTCTACATTCAGGCGCTCCGCGAAGTCGTCAGTTACGGACGGCAAGCGATCGTGCTCGTGCCCGAGATCAGTCTGACCCCGCAAACGATTCGACGCTTTCGCAGTCGGTTCGATTCGGTCGCGGTCTTGCACAGTCATCTCACGGATGCCGAGCGACATTGGCACTGGCAGCAGATTGCTGAAGGCAAAGTGCAAGTCGTTGTCGGTGCGCGCAGTGCGGTCTTCGCTCCGACTCCGCATTTGGGAATGATCATCATCGACGAGGAGCACGAGACGTCGTTCAAGCAGGATCAAGCGCCGCGCTATCACGCGCGAGAAGTCGCTCGCGAACGAGCCCGCATGTGCGGCATCCCGCTCTTGCTCGGCTCCGCAACGCCGACACTCGAAACATGGATGCGAGTCCTGCCGGCGAATTCGTTTGCCGCCGCGCCGCAGCCGGGCGCGCCGACAAAGCCGGTTCAGCCAGTTGCGCCAGCAAACGCAGCGGCCCCTTCAGCGAGTGGAACAATTACTCCAGTCATCGCCACTGCGCCGCGCGAGGACGTGCTGCTCACGCTTCCGCGTCGCGCGACCGGCGTTGTGATGCCGCCTGCGGCCATCGTCGACATTCGCAACGACCCGCTTTGTCAAAAGGGGCATGCGATCGGGCGCGCGTTGCGTTCAGTCATGCAAGAGCAGCTCAATGATGGCGGTCAGGTGATCTTGTTTCTGAACTTGAGAGGCTTCTCACCGACCGTTTGGTGCCGCAGTTGCGGCGGGGGAGTGAAGTGCCCGAACTGCGACATCACGCTCACTTATCACAAAGACAAGCGCGAGATCCTTTGTCACACCTGCAATTACTCGTCGCCGCCTCCGGCTGTTTGTCCGCAGTGTTCGATGCCGGGCCTTCGCTACTTCGGCACGGGCACGCAGCGACTGGAAGAAGAAGTGCAGGGCAAGTTCCCGAATCATCGCGTCATCCGAATGGACAGCGACACGATGAAGGCGCGCGGCAGTCATGAAGAGGCTCTCGAAATCTTCCGGCGCGGAGAGGCTCATATCCTGCTCGGCACGCAGATGATCGCGAAGGGGCTCGACTTCCCGAACGTGACGCTCGTCGGAGTCGTCGACGCCGACACGATCTTGCATCAGTCCGATCTGCGTGCGGGCGAACGCACCTTTCAGCTCATTGCGCAAGTTGCCGGTCGAGCGGGACGAAGTGAGCGCGGCGGGCGCGTCATCGTGCAGACGAGTTCTCCGACCGACTTCGCCATTCAATGCGCCATTCGGCATGACTTCTTGACGTTCGCGAAACAAGAGCTGCTCAATCGGCACGAGATGCAAGCACCGCCGTTCGCGCGCTGGGTGCGAGTGATCGTGCGCGGCCCGATCGAAGAGCGCACTCGAATGACTGCGATCGCAATGGCGGACGTGCTGCGCGAGGTCATTGAGAAACGAGAACTCGAAATTCGAGTGCTCGGCCCGGCGCCGTGCCCGGTGACGAAGCTGCAAAGCTTCTACCGGTTCCACTACTTGCTGTCGGCGACAACGATCGAGCCGATTCAGACACTGTGGCGCGATCTGCGCAGCAAGCTGCCGACAGAC
>CAZNMS010000124.1:0-20195 GCA_964573505.1 uncultured Planctomycetaceae bacterium
CCCGAGTTCACCTCGGGGGTTTAACGGCCTCTGCGCAAGTCGAATTCGAACTGACACGAACTTGTGCAAAGGCCGTCAAGCCCCCGGCACAAGGCCGGGGGCGAGGTTTTCATCACGCCAGCCTAAATGCGGCTGTCTCAGTCGCAGAGCGACTGAGCGACGCAGACGAGTTGCTCTGCGACTCGCTGCTCCCGGAATTCAAGAGTTGAAGATGCACTGAAACCGTGCCGCTCACTATGCATCAGCATGAATGGCGGAGAGCTTGAATCGAGCGAGGCACGCAGTTCGTGTCTCTCAATGGAGTGCAGTGAGTCGCCTTAAGGACACAGTGGCAGCGCTGAGTGCCACAAAGAGGAACTTCGAATCATGACGGAGCATGTCGAGGCCGATTGGCAGCAAGATCACTCGTTCGGACAACACCAGAAGCGGTCCGGAGAGAGTCGCACGGTCATTGTCATCTTTATTACAGCCGTGATGATGGGCGTTGAGATCGTCGCCGGATGGATGTTCGGCTCGATGGCGCTGCTCGCTGACGGACTGCATATGGCGTCGCATGCTGCGGCACTGACGATCTCGGCGATTGCGTATGTCTTCGCTCGCCGACACGCGCACGATCCAGAGTTCAATTTCGGAACGGGAAAGGTCAACGCACTCGGCGGTTACACCGGCGGAGTACTGCTCGTTCTGTTCGCCTTCGGAATGGCCTTTGAGTGCGTCGAGCGTCTGCTGAATCCCGTGCCCATTAGCTTCAACGATGCCATTGCGGTCGCGGTGCTCGGATTGGTCGTCAACGTCGTTTGCGCGTTCGTGCTCGGCGACGGTCACGAGCATGGCGGCAAGCATTCGCACGAGCATCATCCAGCTCATGATCACGGTCATGATCACGGTCATGATCACGGTCACGAGCATGCCTGCGGACAAAGTCATGCTCACGGGCACGAGCACAGTCACGCTCATGCTCACGGGCACGAGCACAGTCACGCTCATGATCACGGGCATGATCACGGGCACGATCTCAACCTGCATGCGGCGTATTTGCATGTGCTCGCGGACGCGCTGACGTCGGTGCTCGCGATCATTGGACTGCTCGCCGGTAAGTACGCGAATTGGTTGTGGGTCGATCCGCTGATCGGAGTGCTCGGCGCGGTGCTCGTCGCGAAATGGTCGATCGGCTTGCTGCGGATCACCGCGCGCATGCTGCTCGATCACCGGTCGTCCGAGACGCTCTATCAACTCCTTAAAGCACGCCTCGCGACAGAGACTGATCGAGTCGTCGACTTGCATGTCTGGCGCATCGGTTCCGACTTGCATGCGGTCGAAGCAACCATCGTGACTCCGCATCCTCAACCGCCGGCGTTCTATAGAGCCAAACTGCCGTGCGAATTGGGACTCGCTCACATTCACATCGAAGTGCATCCGGCAAAGTCGCAATCCCGCACCTGACCCAGTGCAACCGCAATCGACCGCAGCCGAAATCGTCAGATTTCGCGGCCGCGGTGACTGCGTCCGAAGTCTCACGACTTCGGCTACAAAGATGCGCACACGGCGCGTAGATCTTGCGAAGGAAGAAACTAACGCAGTCCGCGCTTTGTGGCGTTGACTGGCGCCAGTTATGTAGTGCCGATTACACATCCCACTCTAAGCCGCCGGGCAAATCGATTGCCGAGTACTCAAAGTGCATGACTCGCCGATGGACCGGTTGCCTCGACGGAAATGATGCGTGCAACAAGATCGGGCTCATCAAGAGGACGTCACCGCGCTCCGCGACGCAGACGTGCTCGGGGATTTCTCGTCGACAGCGTTCGATCGCTGGCACATCCAGTCGCCCCATCAGATGAGTGCCGGGAAGGACATGCAGCGCACCGTTCTCTGCCGGGCACGGATCAAGATGGACTCGCACGGCGACGATCTGCGCCATCACTTCGACGGGCGGCTGCACGTTCGGACGACCGCCTTTCACGGACCACTGCGCAAAGCCCGGCACTTCACGTTGTTCCTTCACGACGATCGTCAGGTCTTGATGCCATGGGACGCCCCAATTGGCTTCCGGCGTCTTATCGAACGAGATGCCTTTCGTCGGTCGCGCCTGCAACCCGATGACCGCTGCGACGATGTCTGTCAGCAGAGCAGATGCAGCGAATTCGCGCGCTGCAGGAACTAAGGCCAAAAGGTTGCGCTGTCCGTAAGTGGCACCGCCGCGAACTCGAATGCTGTCGGCGAGTTGTTCCGGCTCAGCGAGTGCCTTCGTGAGTCGACGAATCAAGCTCTCATCGACCACTCCGCGAACAAGACAAAAGCCGTCTCGTCGAAAGTCAGCGGCGATCGTCTGTCGCCTGATTGAGTTGATGTCGGTCATTGCTCAGCCACTGAAAAATCGAGTTCGGGAATTCTGCGTCACGATCCGTTTGAGAGGTTGTTGAAGCCCATTGGTCTGCAATTCAACTTACATGGGCACATCCGCAGTTCGGCATCGCTAGCCGCAGGTAAGCACGACTGTTGAAAGGAGCCTTCCTACGGATGGCAGGAGCCAGACTGCGGATGAATAACGAGGCGGCTCGATCTGCATACTGGAGCTCGTGAATCAGACGCAGAGCCTCACTCCTCACTCCCCACTCCCCAAAGCGGCACTTCGTTGCACTCGACCGTTTATGCGAGCCGCTCGCTCCGTTGCCATTGCCCGGCTCCTTATCGCTGCCCGGCTGCTTCGATACGGTTCGCGCCTGCCGCACTGGGCTGATCAATCGAAGACGAACATCACGAAGGGGTCACATGACGAACGCTGCTAATTCATCTGCTTCTGAAAAACCGTGGCTGAATGCTCTCGGGTCGCGGTACTTCTTAGATTGGCTCAATGAGCAGCGTTGCAGCCTCGCGTTTTCGACCTATCAAACTGGCAAGCTGTTTTTGGTCGGACGGAAGTCATTGAGCGGCGCGCCGATCCCTCAGGGCAGCACCGATCAGACGCTGTCGATCTTCGAACGCACCTTCAATCACTGCATGGGCATGTGCGTTTCGCCGGATGGCAAGACCATTTGGATGAGCTCCCGCTTTCAGATTTGGCGCATGGAGCAGGCTCCGGCGAACGCCGTCCCTTATCGAGCACCCGAGACCGCAGGCGTTGAAGGAGACGAAGCGCAGCAAGTCCCGCAATGGACGACTCGCGGTTACGACTACGCCTACATCCCGCGCGTCGGCTACACGACCGGGTATGTCGATGTGCATGACATGGCGCTCGATGCCGATGGCCGAGTCATCTTCGTCAACACGATGTTTGGCTGCCTCGCGACGCTCAGTGAGACCGCCAATTTCAAGCCGCTTTGGAAGCCGCCGTTTATCAGCGCGCTCGTGCCGGAGGATCGCTGTCACTTGAACGGACTCGCGCTGCGTGACGGGCAGCCGGCTTTCGTGACGGTCGTGAGTCGCTCGGACGTGAATGACGGCTGGCGCGATCGACGACGTGACGGCGGCTGCATTTTGGAAGTGCCGTCCGGCGAAGTCGTCTGTGAGGGACTCTCGATGCCGCACGCGCCGCGCTGGTATCGCGGTCAATTGTGGGTCTTGAACTCAGGCACCGGCGAGTTCGGTCGAGTCGACCTGCAAAGCGGCAAGTTCGAGCCCATCGCGTTCTGTCCGGGCTACCTGCGCGGACTTACGTTCCATAACGACTACGCGATCGCAACGTTGTCGAAGCCGCGAAATCACACGTTTCAGGGACTCGCGCTCGATGACCGGCTTGCTCAGAAGGGCGCCGATCCGCAGTGCGGCTTGCAGATCATTGATCTGCGCACTGGCTCGGTCTCGGAGTTCCTGCGGCTTGATGGAACTCTCGTTACAGAGTTGTACGACGCGGTCGTTCTGCCGGGAGTGCGTCAGCCGATGGCGGTCGGCTTCAAGACAACTGAAATCGAGCGGCTGATCATGATCGACGACTGAGCGAATCGAGCTCGCCGCAGTGCCTATCTGCCTCATAGCTACGGTCGGTAGCCATGAGGCAGATCGCCATCGGGACACGCCCGATCTCAAACAACCGCCTTACCGCAAGAAGCGGCCGAACGGACGGAAGCCGGAGCTGTTGCTCTGCTGCTGAGGCTGAAGCTGATTGGGTTGTTGGCTCGCCGCAGCGGCAGCCGGGTTAAAGGCTTGAGTCTGTTGTGCCTGATTCGGAGCCGCCCAACTCGGAGCCATATTGCTCGGCGAGACCATTGCTGGCTGCGGTGCCGAGTAACTGAAGTTTGCATGCGCCGCGCCGTTTGAGTTCGGGTGTTGATACCCCATCGTCGGATTGGCATACGGAGCCGTTCCTTCCTGCGAGAAGTATCCCATTCCCGGTGCGAGCATCGAGGTTGCCGGTGCCGGCATCATCATTGGTCCCGCGTTCGGATTCGCTCCCATTGGCGGAAATCCGGGTTGATACCCGCCTGCTCCGTAAGGCGAACTCAAATTCGGCAGCGCATTGCCGCCATAGTTGCCCGTTGGTGCAAGACTCGGTGCAGACCCCGCCGGTCCGCTCGGCACGTAAGACCCGGCGCCATAAGACGGCTGCACGGCAAAGCCGCCCGTTGGCGGAACGGGGACCTCTTGATACCCCTGCGTTTGATATCCTTGAGGCACCATCGCCGGAGCTTGATAGCTCTGCGGTTGATATCCCTGCGGTACTTGCGGTTGTTGAGGCTGCTGGGGTTGTGGCTGTTGATACTCGGGGAAGTGCGCGTAATTCGGCAGTTGCCACGGTTGCAAACTCGACAACGCTGGCGGCTGATTGCGCATTTGCTCCTGCATGACCTGCATTTGGAAGGTCTGCTGCTCAAGCTGCTTCTGCAGTTGATCAAGTCGGTCGAGATATTCTTGACTCGCCGGAGAAGCCGGTGCGGGCACTTGATAATACGGCGTCGAGATTCCCGGAATCGGAGTCCCGGTATAGCCGCGATGATACGCAGCGACCGGCTGCACTTCCGGCTGCGGTTGCGAGTATGCGAGATTCGCGGTCTGAGTCGGCGTCGAAGCGAGACTCACCGGGGCCGACATTAGCCCCGGATGTGAAATCTCATTGCTGGCTTGCTGGTGCCCGAAGTCGGGATGCATGCCGGCTCGCTGTCGGAAGGGATGATACCACTGATGTGAGTACGGCATGACCGGGCTAATGCCCCAGCGCCCCGCGACATCCATCTGCGCGACGACATGCTTGTAGTTGTGCGGTCGAAATGTGTGATACCCGCCATAAGCTGGCATCTCTTGAAACCAACCGTGCAACCATGGCTCGGGGGAATCGAACGGATAAAGCTGATCTCCGCCGCCTCCGCCGCCCATTGAGACTGCGTCGTAGGGATTTCCCGGTCCGCCGCCGGCGCTCCATGAGCCTGAAGCCGCGCCGGGAGAAAACTCCATTCCCCCGCCGCCGCCGGGTCCGCAAGTCGAACATTGACTCGGTCCCATCGCGAGGCATGCGGCAATGGCAAGTTCACTTAGCATGGATCGCCCTCCTTGGCGTCGTAGTTCGTAGCTCAGGCAATTCGCCTGAAATTCGCTGAGACAATTCGGGGGGTTATTCGCGACGAGAAAAAGCAGACGTGCTGCTTTCTCAACGAACAGCGTTCAACCGCCGGTCGCTTGTCGGAACAAACCCCGCACACGTCTCATGCCTGCTTGCCATCGCTCGTATGTCAAATCGACTGATACTCGCAGACCGGCAGCACTCGACTCTGAGAATCAATCACTATCTTCGGAAAAGTCCCCGCCCGAAGTCTTCTAAACCTAGCTTGCCAGACGAGAAGCTCTTAAGCCCCGTGCCGACCCGGATATAGTTTTCGCACTTCGCGCCTTTTACCTGCTTTAACTCGCAGGGCGATTGTCCCCTCAATCGCGTCGCAGCAATGAGGCTGCTTCAAGGGTCGCACCCATCACGAATCGTCTGCTTCGACCGGCACGCTCATGCGAGTGTTGCTGTATCGGAAGGCGGCGGTTTGTCAGCGCACTGCACCAATTGAGGGGACATCATGAATCGCAAAGGCATTCTCGCTTTGGCATTGGCTGCATTCGGAGCGGTCAGTTCTTCTGCCTCAGCTCAGCAACCGCTCGTTCCCGGCCCCGCGCCGGTCTACTCGGCTCCGGCACCATTGGGAGTCGCGCCCGCCTATAGCCCCGCGCCGGCGATTGCTGTTCCGCCGACGGCATTTGGGATGTCGCCCGTTGTGACGCAGGGAATACCGATTCCGCCCGGCCCGACTCCGACTTACTTCACTCCGCAGCAAACGGTCGCGCTTACCAATACCTACACAACGGGCAGTCCGCTCGTGACACAACAGACGCAGGTCTATACGCCGACGTTCTACTATTATTACTACACTCCGCCGTATTATGTGTCGTACTCACCGGTCGGCGGCGCTGCTCCAATGCAGTCAATGGGAGCGTATGACCCGTCCTACTTCGGCGGCGCCGGCGGGCAACTCGGCCCGATGAGTAATGCTCGCGGAGAAATGGGGCATGTGCGCTACCCGTATCACAGCTATCGCCGCCCATGGTATTTTCCGGGCCAGCCGAGCTTTAACGTGACGATCGACGGTCCCGTTTGGTAAGTGCTGTGAGAGAGTGTCACAGCGGGCGGTGGGATATTTATTTTTCCTGCCCCCGATCGAAGCGCGGGTAACAAGCTCTCCACTGACCCCGCGTCAGTGGAAGCAGCGACTGGCGAGCTAATACCGCAGTCCTCAAACCCCGTTGTTCTCGCTCTCCACCGACCCTGTGTCGGTGGGAGCTACGACTGATCCGCTAACGATCTCAAATTCGAAGCTGACGACGGAGCTACTCGCACGATTTTTAGCTGCCCAGTCGCCGCTTCCACCGACACGGGGTCGGTGGAGAGTGAAAGACATGGCGCAGGTTGGCGTAGTTAGCTAACCAGTCGTGCTCCCACCGACCGGGGTCGGTGGAGAGCTAACACCGGTAATACGCCAGTGTCAGTGCTTTGCTCCGCTTACCAATTCATGCACCTGCCGGATGATTCGCTCTTCGACCGTCGAAGTGAATGGGCCGGGTAGAACGGTATAGCGCATTGCTCCGCCGCCTTCGTAGCCGCCTTCTTTGAGCACGCGGACGCTCGGGATGTAGGCGAAGACGTCGTTCGAGTATCCGGCGACCCAGACGGTGCGACCGGTGATCTCTTTCTTGAGCCTGAGCGAGTAGTCAACGACGACTTCGCCAGCGAGTGCGATGAGTGTCACATCCGAGCCGAGATCAATGACCTGCACCGGATATTGATAGCTCTTCTTCAGCACGTCGCGGTCGCCGATCTCGGCCTTGAGGAAGCCTGCTTTCCGGCGGTCGTATTGGTCTTTCGATTGGGCAAGCGCTTCAATGTCCTGCTTTGTGATTGGCTCGAATTCGAGTTCGACATCTTTCAAGGCGGTGCGGAGCGAGCCGGAGATTGGCTTCGCGGCGGGTAGCAATGCTGCTTGCACCGAGTTCGCGAGCGCTTTGCCGTGCTGTCGCGACCAGCTTTCTTCGGGACCGCGCGGATAGGGGTTCTGATCCCCGCCGCAGCCCATCAAGAACATCGACTGCACGCCGGGATTGGCGGCTTCGAAAGCTTCCTGAGCGAAGCCGGCGTAGTCGCCCGCGTACTTGTAGTTCTCGGAAACGAGCGAGGTGTTGTGACAAGCGAAGCCGAATAGCACCGCCCGCAACTTGCCTTCGGGAGTCTCAACGCGGAGCACGGGGACGCTCTGATCGACCGGCCCGTCGGGATACGGACTGTTCTGCGGGCCTTTGGCGGTCGGCAAGCGGCGGTTCATCGAGAAGCCGCAGCGGGCATGACTGTGTCCGAGCTTTGCCGGCTGAAGATCGTCGAGTGCTTTCTCGATCGACTGCACGAGCTTGCTGCGGAGCGTCACGTAATACGCCTCGACGCGCCGGCCTTGCTCGGGTTCGAGGTCATAGATGACCGACGTCTCGATCTTGTCTTTGACGACCGGCCCGCTGTGAGTGTGAGACGCATTAAACAGCACAGCTTGCGGCGGCAGTTTGCGTTTGTCGGTCAGCGTCTGACAGACCTCATCGCGCAGCACACGCGGAATGCCGATCAGATCGAGCGTCACGATCACGCACCGATTGCCCTGCGCATCTTCAAGAGCGAGCGACTTCGCATGCAGGTCGAGCAACGTGCCCTCAGCCGGCTTCTTGCGACCGGCAAACCCAGCGAGCCAAACGGACTGCTCGGGAGTGATAACGACATCGCCGAGCCCCGCTTTCCACTGCCCCTCTTGAGCCGGAGCGGCGGACACACAGCAAGTCATCAGCAGCACAAACCAACTTACGCAGCGCTTCATGCGATCCTCCATTTGTAGTTTTTGCGACACAACTTGAGACAGTCATGCAGTCGTAGCATGGGCTTCTAGCCCGTGCTGAATGGCGTCGGCGAATGGGGCAGCGGCGTGTCCGAACGACGGTTTGCTCGATGCAAAGATTCGCCGGTGAGCCCGCATGAAATGCCTACGGACATGGCATCAAAGGACAACTCAACTCGCCAGTTATTATCCGTGTGGGACACATCCGTGTGAGGAAGGATGGGCCAATGAAGGGTTTCGTGCCTGCCCTTGCTCACACGGATGCGTCCCACACGGATAAGACACTTCGGGATCTAGCTTCGCACGTCATTGGAGATGAGGTGCAACGCGCGACGACCATGACGCTGTTCGTACTCAGCGAGCGCAAACAATGCAGAAGACAGCACGGATTGGAAGTCGATGCTACGACGCGCTACGGCTTCTTGGCCGGAGTGAGTCGCACGGTGTTGCCGTCGAACTCGAATGCGATTTGCGAGGCATCGAACATCGCTCGAAACAACTCAGCCGGACTGGCCTTTGTCATCTTGAGGTCGAGCTTGCGGTTGAGGTCGACTCCCGCCGCTTTCAGTTCATCGGCGTCATAGGCAAAGATGAAGCTCGACTTCCCTTCGACCGCTTGCATCACCGCCAGCAGCGGCGCGGCTTTGATTTCGAAGGTGAAGGTCACGGCCTTTGTGCCAGTCGTTGTCGGCGTCGTCTTCATCGGAGTCGGGCGCGGACCTCGGAGACTCGCGGCGAGCGCTTCATGCTGCTCGACCGTCGCTCGCACAGTGAGCTTCGTGCCCTTTGTTGAGATGACGATCTCCGGGAACTCGGCTTGCCATGCGGCAGCGACTTCGGCGGACTTCGTCTTCACTTCGTAACTGCGTTCGACGCTCGCGCTCTTGAGCAACGGGACGATGCGAACGCTCGCGCCCTTCGGCTGCCACTCGATGCCGAGATCGAACTGCGCGGTGACAAGCAGCAGCATCTCGGTCGGCGAAGCGTTCGGGATGCTGCCTGCTGGCCATAGATCGTGCGGCACGGCATTGAGGTCTTCGACTTTGAAGCCGAAGAGGACCGCAGTGCGCTCGACGATGTCTGCCGGTCGATCGAAGTCCGACCATTCGATCGAACGCTTCTGTAGTAGTGTGAGCGGCGGCTTTTGCGGCGAGTCGACTCGGCCAATGAGCTGATCCGATTGCAGTTCAATCACCGTTCTGAGCCGCGCGGTTGTCGTCGTCGGTCCTATGTAAATCGTATTACCGACAACGCTCAGTCCGAGTCCCGCTTGCTCGGCCAGTTGTGTGAGGATGTCGCGAAGCGGGGCTCGTTGAATGTCGAGGCTGACTTTCGTTTCCGCGTCAACGCGGCGATCAAGCAGGATCGAGATCTGCCGCGTGTCAGACAGTTTGCGAAGTCCCGCGCGGATGCCTTCGTCGGTCCATGTGAGGCCGAGCGGTTGATTGAGCGCCTCGTCAAACTTGCCGCCGATGACAGGTTTAAAGGGTTTGGAAGGATCGACGCGCGGGTCATCCGCCGCAGTTGGTGCGATCGCTAAAAGCAGCACGACGAGCATCTCAAATGCCATCGTCGCAGTCCGTCCGAGTTGCCTTAAACCCCGAAATATCAGCCAATTTCGTAGGTGGAGAGGGGATAAGGCCATTGGTAGCATGCCTCCGATTTCACTGCATGATGGGACGAAGTGATGACCCACTTGCTCACTTAGGAACAGTCGAAGAATGACTTCCCAATTTGCGTCGCGCACGTCCGACAGCGACGCAGCACGGACGTAGGCGTCCATGCTACGAACTCGCGAAGTGATTCACCGACATCCCTTACCGTTGAAAGACCGCCATGCTCAAGACACATGCTGTCGGCATCGACCTCGGAACGACTTACTCGTGCATCGCGCACCTCAATGAGCATGGTGAACCGGTCACATTGGCCAATCAAGAAGGTGAGCTGACGACGCCGTCAGTCGTCTTGATCGATGACGGTGAAGCAGTCATCGGCACCGAAGCGCTTCGCAATGCGATCGTGCGACCTGATCGAGTCATCCAAAGTGCTAAGCGCTGGATCGGTGATCCGAAGAAGCATTGGACGATCGACGGCAGGCGCTACACACCGACCGACGTTTCAACGCTGATCGTCAAGAAGCTGTTGTCTGCGGCGGAAGACAAGCTCGGAAAGATCGAGCAAGCCGTCATCACGGTGCCCGCGCAGTTCAGCGAGTTGCAGCGACAAGCAACGGTCGAAGCCGGTTTGAAAGCCGGGCTGCGTCGCGTCGACATCATCAACGAACCGGTCGCAGCGGCGCTTTGCTATGTGCTCGGCACCGAAGGTTTGTGGTTCACCGAATTGGCGGAAGAGCAACGCATTCTCGTCTACGACCTCGGCGGCGGAACGTTCGATCTGTCGGTCGTGAGGTATCACAAGAACGAAGTCCGCGTGATCGCGAGCGCGGGCGATCTCAATCTCGGCGGCATCGACTGGAATCAGACTCTGCAAGATGCGATCGCCGGACAGTTCGTCCGCGAGTTCGCAGTCGATCCGCGTGAGGATGCTCACAGTGCTCAGTTCCTCGCACTGGAAGTTGAAAATGCAAAGCGAGCATTGTCGGTACGACCGAAAGCCGCGCTGACCGTGCAGCACGACGGGCATCGCAAGACCTATCAAGTCGAGCAAGCTCAGTTCGAGCGACTGACTCAAAAGCTCGTCGACCGCACGAGCGACATCACGCAGAAGATGCTCAAGGAAAACAAACTTACGTGGGGGCACATCGACGTGATCCTCACTGCCGGCGGTTCGTCGCGCATGCCGATGATCCGCAATGCGCTGAAGAAGATCGGCGGCCGCACGCTCAATACGTCGCTGAGTCCCGATCTCTCGATTGCTCACGGAGCGACTTATTACGCAGGCATGCTGCTCACGAACTCCGACTTCGCGAAGTCGATCCTCAGCGAGAAAGCATCCGCTCGACTTGCGAGCTTCAAGCAACAGAACGTCAACGCGCGCGGACTCGGCATTTTGGTGCGGGACGAAAAGAACGAACGCGTGCCGCACTACTTGATCCCGGCCAATACGCCGCTGCCCGCTGAGTTCACTCAGTCGTATGGCACCGTGCGTCCCAATCAACGGCGAGTGCATTTGCGGATCGTCGAAAGCGGCACGATGGGCGATCAGCAGTTCGTCGAACTCGGCACCTGCGTGATCGAGAACTTGCCGGCGAATCTGCCAGAGAACTCGCTGATCTCCGTAACGATCTCTTACGACGATCAAGCCCGCGTACACGTCAAAGCAAAGGACGTCACGAGCGGCATGAGCGCGACGACAACGATCGTGCGCGAAGAGAATCTTGTCGCGAAGGATGTCGCAGGAATTACATCCGGCACGGCTGAGGATGACGATTGGCGTTCGGACAACTTGAAGCTCAAAGACAATCAACCGGATCAAAAGAAGAAGAGCGAGCAATGGGCCGTTGTTCCTCAGAGCAAGCCGACTGCTCCGGCAGCGAAGGCGCCGGTTGCGAAGGCACCGGTCGCAGGATCAAAGCCGACTGTCGGCCCGCGCGCTGTTCCCGCTGCGAAGCCCGTTGCCGGGAAGCCGGTGCGTCCAGTTTCGTCGAAGCTCGGCAACGACGATGAAGAACTCGAAGACGCCGGTCGTCCGGTTCCGTTGTGCAATGAATGTGGCGACCCGCTCGACGGCAAAGGCCGCTGCCTCACGTGCGCGTTGACGAAGAGCCCGTCGCGGGGCGTCTCCGCAAAGGCGCCCGCTGTGCCGACGAAGCCCGCGCGTCCTGTCACTGCGGGGTCAAAGCCGACAGTCGGAGCGCGGCCCGTGACTGCACCTCCGGTGAAGAGGCCCGTCGTGAGTAGCGGGCAGAGTGGAACAATTCCTACTCGCAAAGGTCCGCCTTCGGGAATCATCAAAACGGGGCCGCTGAGTGCTCCTCAATTGCCGACGGACGACGACGAGATCCTCGAACTCGCATTGGCAGAAGAACGCACTGCAAAGAAGCCGGTCACGAAGGCGTCGATTCCGACAGTCACTCCGCGACCGGTTGCAACGCCTCCCGGCAAGCCGAAAGCACCGAGCGTCAAAGGTCTGCCCGTCCCGCCAGCATTGGGCGACAAAGGCAAGAAGTCCGCGATCAAGAAGGGCGATCTCGCGGACTCAGGCGAAGATGAGTTCTTCAAGCTTTCGGACTGAGTGAGATCCGTAGCTTGACTCTCCGAGTCGAGCAATTGCCGACGCAGATGCTCAACTCAGGTCCGTACTTCGTAACTCGAGTGCGCCGTGCGCAGCTTCGTAGCCGAAGTCGTGAGACTTCGGACGCAGTCACTGCGGCCCCGAAATCTCACGATTTCGGCTACGGTCGATTGCAGTCGTAGCGGGTTCGGATGCAAGCGCTCGACTCAGAGAGTCACGCTACGAGCACGGACTGGAAGTCCATGCTACGAATCCGACGCGATGAATCGCGCTAGCGCATGAGTTCGAGCAACTCATCCGCGCTGAGCCGGCCGGTTGTGTCGGTGCCTTCGAGCAAGCTGTCGGCAAGATCGCGCTTTGTGCCGTGCAGTTCGAGGATCTTCTCTTCGATCGTGTGCCGCGTGATGAAGCGGTAGATCGTTACCGGTCGAAGTTGACCCATGCGGTGCGCTCGGTCTGCGGCTTGATCCTCGACCGCCGGGTTCCACCACGGATCCATATGCAGCACGTAATCCGCTGCCGTCAGATTCAGACCGACGCCGCCGGCTTTCAGGCTGATGAGGAACACATCGCCCTCGCCGTTTTGAAACGCGTCGACCGATCGCTTGCGCTCGGCAGGTGACGTCGAGCCGTCGAGGTATTGGTACTTCACTCCCTTGCGATCGAGCTCGGCTCTCAAGATCGAGAGGTGATCAACGAACTGGCTGAAGACCAATGCTTTGTGCCGGTTCTCAATGAGTTCGTCGATCTTCTCCGTGAATGCCGCGAGCTTTGAGCCCGGCAAGTTGCAGTCCGGTAACAGCAAGCTCGGATGACAGCACGCGCGGCGCAATCGCATGAGTTCCGCGAGGATCCGCAGGTGCTTGCCGCGAGCGTCGGTGTCGGCACTGAGTTGCTCGACGGCTCGTTGGCGCGCGGCTTCGTAGAGCAACGTCTCTTCTTCCGACAACGTGACCGGCACGGTGACTTCGATGCGCGGCGGCAGTTCGCTCAGCACTTGCGTCTTCGTGCGACGGAGTAAGAAAGGTTGCACCAGTCGCTTGAGTTGCTGACGCACCTCGCGGTTCTGATCGCGTTCGATCGGCAGTGCGAAGCGCTGCTGATATTGCTCGATCGAACCCAGTAAGCCGGGGTTGATGAATTGGAAGAGGTTCCACAATTCGCCGAGATGATTCTCGATCGGCGTGCCGGTCATGATCAGCCGGAAGTCAGCCGTCAATGACATCGCGGCTTGCGAGCGTTTCGTCAGCATGTTCTTGATGGC
Source organism: uncultured Planctomycetaceae bacterium (assembly GCA_964573505.1). Taxonomy (GTDB): domain Bacteria; phylum Planctomycetota; class Planctomycetia; order Planctomycetales; family Planctomycetaceae; genus AM-0621. The sequence goes on from CAZNMS010000124.1 coordinate 13,798, forward strand.
TTGCGCTTCATCGAGAATCGCGGTGTGCCAGTGCGTTGCTTGCAGTCGTTCGGCTTCCGAATTGAGCAAGCCATAACTCACGATCACGACATCGCGCGGACCGACTTCATCGAAGAACGCATCTCGATCACCGCCGCCGAACACGCGCGGATTCAATGTCGGAGCAAACCGACGCAGCTCGGCTTGCCAGTTGAAGCAGACTGACGTCGGAGCAACGACGAGCGCCGGGCCGTCGGCTGCTCGTCGCAACAAGAGCGCGATCGCTTGCAGCGTTTTGCCGAGCCCCATGTCGTCCGCCAAACACGCGCCCGCTCCCCAATGAGCGAGCCGACACAGCCAACGAAAGCCTTCGACTTGATAGTCCCGCAACTCGGCATCGAGCGTTGACGGCACTTCGGCAACGACGTCTCCCGCTTCAGCGATCTTCTGAAGATGCGCCTTCCAATGTTTGTCGGCTTTGAGACTGCACCACTCATCGAGATCCGTCAGAGCGGCCGCGCGGATCTGCGGGAAGCGGAATGAGTCCTTCGTGCGTTCGCCAAACGCAGCCAGTTCCGCAACGCGCTGCCGCAGTTTCTCGGTGAGCGCGATGAAGCGACCATCATTCAATTGCACAAAGCGGCTCGGTGTCGCAGACACGAGATTGAGCAACTCGAGCATGTCGACTTTGAGAGCCTCATCGACAACGAGTTCCCCCGACGCCGAGAACCAATCGCGATCGCGTGCAATGCGAACCTTCAACTGAGTCCCATCAACGCGCCCCGCGACTCGCAGCGATTGTCCCTGCGGCCATTGCACGGTGAGTTCTTGCTTCTCGCGCATCGGCTCAACTTCAAGCAGCATCTCAAGCGCCTCATCCGCTGTCGGGAATTCGAAGACGAAACGCTCGTCATCAAAGCGATCAGCCAGTGCGGAACATTTCGCGACGAGTTTCTTTGTATTCGCGACTTCAGCGCGAAGATCGCGACGCGACGAAAGCAATTCTCCGGCGACGTTGGCGCAGACGTTGGCTCCGCCTTCTCCCGGCACATAGCACGGTCCGGAGTCACCGAGAGGCTGCACGAAAAGCTCTGCCCTCAATCCGGCATGAAAGGGCAAGAGATGCAACTGCGGCCGAGCGTCGGCCGTCACGCTCTTGTTGCTTGATGTTGCTGTGCTTGCCGAGTCCGCTGCTTGATCAAAGGCAACATCGGATTGCACGGACAAGATCAACGAGAGTCTCTTCGCGACATCGAGCACGTCGTCAACGCCGCTCTCGGGAATGTCGAGCGCGTTCTGAATCGCTTCAGCGAGCTTGCGTTGCTGATCGGTGAAGACGACGACGTTCAGTCGCTGCGCACCGTCCTTAGTCACGACGACCTTGCGATCGCCGGTGAGACGCGGCTCCAGTGTGAGGCGCACTCCGTTCTTATTGCGCGAGACCACTAGCTGAGGATCCTTTGATGTGATCTCGATCGGTTGTTCGCGATTGCCCGGCGTAAACACGAACGGATGCCCGACAAGCGCTTGCATCATCCGCTCTTCGTCGAATCGGTAAACCATTTCGGTGTAACGATAATAACCCGTCGGCTCGTCATACGCCTCGATGCACTTGCAGATGGCGCGGTCTTGATCGGACAGACATTTAAAGGCTTCGTTGTTGAGGTCGTCACACAGACGTTGAAGCGCGACGGGGCGGCCCTTCGTCCAACTTTTGCCGGAGACCTTTTGCAACAGAGGTCGCAACTCGGCGCGCCAAAGGTTGCTCGTGATGTTGCACTCGAGCTCCCAAATCATGCGTTCGTCGCCGTCGGGAGCGTTCGACTTAACATTGTTCTTTCCCGGCTTACCGGTGGCGATCGCTCTGAGAACATCGAGCTTGCCGCGCCATTCTTCGATGGGCTTGATCCAGTGAAGCATCGGCTGCGTGCCGAGCTTCTCATGCCGCGCGCCTTTTGCCGTCGTGCAATTCTTGCCGTGCGAAACGACTTGCAGAGCGTCTTCACTCAACGCGCAGAGCCATTCGAGGCCGAGGTTCGAATACCCTTCACTCCACTTTTCTACTCTTAGTAAAGCAAGTCCGAATGCCCATTCGCGACTCGCGAAAAGGTTCTGACGCGGAGCGAACCAGTGCGCGACATGAGCTGCCAACAGGCAAGACAACGCCTCTTCTGCGGAGACGATCGAACATGCGGCACTGACCAATTCGGTCTTCGCCTTCTCAATTGGCGATTCCACATACGCGAGGGCTGCCTTCAAGAGCTTGTCACACGAGTTAAGCGGCTTTCTCCATTCCTTCGCGATTCGAGCGCAGAACGACTTCACCGTTGCCCGAGAACTCTCATCTCCCTTTCGCAAGTAGATGAGGATCTGCATCAAGCCTTGAAGATCGGGCAGCAGCGGCTGTTTGCGCCCCGAACTCGTGCCGAGCGGCTTTGCGACTGCCGCGAAACCTGCTTCAGCCTCGCTGTAGTTTCCCGTGAGAAATGCGTGACACGCAGCCGCCAATGCACTGTATGACTTCTTGTGCGAGGCCAATTCACTGAGCCCCGCAATATCGCCCCGAGCGACGCAGAGGTTGACCCAAAGATCAGCAAACTCAGTCGTGAGTTCCGTCTGCGAATAGGCATAGGCGTCGAAGATTTCGAGTTGCGTCAACGATCCAGAGCCAGTTTCGATGGCCTTGCGAACGCCTTGCATCAAGAGGCCCGCCTTCAATTCATCCGGCGTGCGCTCAAACAACTCAGCGTCAAACGGACTCAATAGATTGAGATCGCAATTCGACGGTTGTTGCTCTTCAAGTTTCTGTAACTCGGCCCGATAGGTCTCGACGTCTCCGAGATAGAACGCCACTCGCGTTCTGCGCTGTTGGTTTGATGGGTCGCGGTGCCAAGAATAAATGGGGCCTTTTTTCTCGTCCCCAATCGTGTTCGCGACGGCAGCGGCAATCTCGCGAAGCCTGTCTTCGCGGGCCGCACGCTGCACTCCGAAGTCAATGAACTCGTTAGCGACTTTCACCGAAGTACTGCTGCTCCCTGCTCGGCTCACGAAGCCTTTGCCAGCGAGACTCTCGCCCCAAGATTTAATGAGCGCTTGAGTGATGGCCCCTGACTTCGTTTCGACGGGGCCGCAATCGGAAGCGCACTCATTCATCAGCTTCGAAAGGTCGGATAAGTGAATGTCGCGGGCGCCTACTGCGAGTACCTGAAACAGTCGCTTCTGATACTCGGACAATCCTTCGTAGGTCTTTACGGCAACTGTTTCAGTCATTGTTTCACTCCGTTGATGGAACTGGTTTAAGCAACGCGGCTCTGATGATGGCCGCAAGGATTTACCGCTGCGAATCGGCGAGACTCGCTACGCCAAAATTGGCTGCACGAGTTCGCCGTGAATGTCGGTCAGGCGATAGTGCCGTCCCTGAAACTTGAAGGTCAGCTTCGTGTGATCGATGCCGAGACAATGCAGCAGCGTCGCATGCAGGTCGTGCACATGCACCGGCTTGTCGACGACGTTGTATGAGAAGTCGTCCGTCGTCCCGTAAGTGAGGCCGCGTTTGATGCCGCCGCCACTCAGCCAAACGGTGAAGCAGCGCGGATGATGGTCGCGGCCGTAGTCCTTCGCGGTCAGCTTGCCCTGACAATAGACCGTGCGCCCGAACTCTCCGCCCCACACAACGAGCGTCTCATCGAGCAAGCCGCGCTGTTTGAGATCTGTAATTAAACCTGCAGAGGCGCGGTCCGTCATGCCCGCTTGCTTCGTGATGCCGGTCGGCAGATTGATATGATGATCCCAGTCTCGATGAAAGAGCTGAATGAACCGCACTCCGCGTTCGGCCATGCGCCGCGCGAGCAAGCAATTGTAGGAATAAGTACCCGGCTTGCGGGCGTCTTCGCCGTAGAGATCGAACGTTGCTTGCGTCTCGTTCGAAAGGTCCGTGAGGTCCGGCACCGACTTTTGCATGCGGAAGGCCATCTCGTACTGCGCGATGCGCGTGGTGATCTCGGGATCGCCTTGCTCCTGAAGTCGCTGCGTATTGAGCGTCTTCAAATCGTCGAGCATCTGCCGTCGCACATCCGCATCGAGCCCCGGCGGGTTCGACAGATACAGCACGGGATCGCCGATCGACCGGAACTTCACTCCTTGATACTTCGACGGCAGAAACCCGCTGCCCCATAACCGGTCATAAAGAGGTTGCCCGCCGCTGCCGGAGATCATCGCGATGAAGGCGGGCAGATCGTCGTTCTCGCTGCCGAGTCCATACGCGAGCCATGACCCGATGCTCGGTCGCCCGGCAAGCTGAAAGCCGGTTTGAAAGAACGTGACAGCGGGATCGTGATTGATCGCAGTCGTATGCATCGTGCGAATAAAGCAGAGGTCATCAACAACCTTCGCGGTATGCGGCAACAACTCGCTGATGTTCGCGCCGGACTGGCCGTGCATCCCAAACCGATAGATCGAAGGAGCGATCGGGAAGCGTTCCTGAGTCGCCGTCATGCCCGTCAGCCGTTGCCCCTGCCGAATCGAATCCGGCAAGTCGGTGCCGCTCAAATCTTTGAGCTTCGGCTTTTCATCGTAGAGGTCGATCTGCGACGGAGCTCCGCTTTGAAACAGGTAGATCATGCGCTTCGCGCGGACGGCTTGATTCGGAAAGCCCGCCACTCCGGGAGCATTCGCGCGAGCCTCTGCGGCATAGCCGTCGCGCGTGAGCAAGCTGCTCAATGCCATTGCTCCAATGCCCGTCGCGCTCGTCGCGAGAAAGTCGCGACGAGCGGAAAGCAACGCCGGAGTGGAATAATTCTGACTCATTGCAAACGCTCCTTGAGGGCCCATCAAGCCGATCAACGAGCGAGCTTTTAACGAGCCGCAGGCTGCTGAGTCATGCGTTGCCGCTCAGTTGCAAAGTCAGCGTCACTCGGCGTCGCGACGAGCACGCAATGCGGCAAAGCTCATAAGTCGCGGAGCGCGCTCCGGAGTCGCTACTGCCTGAGGTCGGAACGGCGGAACGTCGCTGCTCGTCCCGCGCTCGGCTCGAACTTGAAACGTCGGTCGAGTCAGTCCCATTTCATCGAACATGTCCGGCGGGAAGCAGCCCATCACCGCACTCACAATGGCTGACTGAGCGGCACTCGATGATGCCGCGACATTGCCGAGCGACATAAACGCGAGTCGGATCCCGGCAAGCACGAACTCCCAAACGGGCTCGTCAGTCGCCTTGAGGATCTCGCGAACTTGACTCTCTGCGAACTCGCTCGAGCGTTCGACATCGAACGCGAGATCTTCCAATCCGTAGCGCGTTACGAACTGACCAATCAAGATGTCCGACCAGCGCTCGGCTTTGCGACGGACGCGATCGACTCGCGCGAGTTCTGCGAGTGAAACTTGCGGCCCACTCAGCATCAGCGACATCGCTCGATGTCGCACGTCGACATGCGAAGTCACCGTATGCCGAGCGATCGGAGCAGCGAGCTTCTTCTCATGCTTCTGATCGCTCGCCGTGAGTACCGCCGCCCAAACTCGCGTGAGGATCTCCGAGACGAAGATCTCATTGAGTAGCGGTTCGAGTTCATGCCATATCGCCGAGTGCTTCGCGGGCTCGGCTTCATTGAGCTGACAAGTGAAGTCATCGAGCTGCCGGATCCAATCAAACGTCCGGCTGCGGCAATGGGTCCAATAGGCTTGCAGCTTTGCTTCTGGGATGCCGTAGCGGCTTTCGACGATTAAGGCTGAGCGTGACGAGACAAGCGCAGCGGTTTCGGCGATTTGACGGAGGCTGAGAGGCATTGGTGGCTCACTTAAAGAATGGCCCGTGATGTGAGGTGCCCGACAGGAAGCGCGCCGATGTCACAAAAACTCCAGCGTGAGAGGTCGGACTGGCAAGTTCCGCCGTTAGCTCACGTTGTTCGGGATGAGTTCGCTGCATCTGCGCACTGAGGCATGACTGGCAAAAGCAAAGCCAATGCCGACTCGTCGAATGCGTCATGAGGTACAGCTACGACAGTTCGCGCCCCGTCTCAGAGCCTTTGAGTCTCTCAATCGTCTGTTGCTACGACGCCACACGTTGCCGCAAAGCAGCTTTAGATTGCCGCAGTGCATCGTGTCGCGCGTCGCAATCCACTTCGCAAACGCTCGATCGGCGCGTTGCAGCGATGCAGCGGGTCAGCCCGCAGATTGCGTGCAATTTGAATTGCATGCACCGCGAAGCGGCGCGCAGCGGATGAGTTTTGACTGGTACGACGGACTTGTTGTCCGTCGAAGATCAGGCGCGACGGACTGCAAGTCCGTCGTACAAAAAACTCGCTGGTACGTTCTCATCTTTCGCGCGCCAGCCTTGCTATCCCCCATCTGAGCGGCGCAGTCGCGTCGTACTACTAGTTCGCGATTTGTTGTCGGCTTGCACGCATTGTAGGACGCGTTACATA
>CAZNMS010000125.1:0-19970 GCA_964573505.1 uncultured Planctomycetaceae bacterium
ATATTGGCTCGCAATGACGCGGGTTTTGCATGGATGGTCAACATGGAGGATCTCTATCACGAGTCTGTACTCAACTCGGTGCTACCGACCATTCATTATGTTGAATCGTCGGTTTCTTCAGATTCGCTGGCAGGCTGAGTGGAGTTTGTTTCTTGATAGTTACAGCAGACGCAACGGTGCGAGCTGCCCATGTTTCCCGACATTTAGCAAAGCGTGTCATGACAGTTTTCGATCCCAGTTGCGTGCATTCTCGCGACACTTTGGATGCGACCGATCTTCGATCATTGAGCCATGCTGAATTTGGCGATCTTGTGCGGCGCGATAGTTGGCGTATTTCGCTGAATCGAATCAACAATCTGCGCGATTGGATGAATCAGTGCCTCGTTGGCCGGCGAGAGTTGATCGACCTGATGTTGATGGCGACTGCCGCTCAGATGCCGATGTTGATGCTCGGAACATGGGGGACCGGAAAGTCTCTGCTGGTCCGTAAGCTCGCTCAGGGTTTGGGAATTTCGAGCAAGCCACTCGCGATTGATGCGGAGCTGGATTTCTTGAAGGCATTGCTCGCGGCGAAAGGTGGCGAAGGAGCGGGGAGCGAACTTTCTACGAGCGATCGACGGCACTTTGAGTATCTCGTCACGCGGTTCACGACCCCGGAAGAGATTCTGGGGACGGCCAACATTCAGTTGATGCTCGACAAGGCCGTCTACATGAGGCAGACGCAAGGATTGCTACCGCAAGCCGAGATTGTGTTCTTGGACGAAGTCTTCAAGGCCAACAGTTCGATCCTGAATGCGCTCTTGGCAATCATCAACGAGCGGCTGTTTCACAATGCCGGGCGCGCCTGGCGCGTCAATCTGATGATGTTGTTCGGGGCCAGTAATGAGCCGCCTCAAGACGAGGATCTGGGCGCGTTCTACGACCGCTTTCCGGTGCGATGTGTGGTCGATCGATTGGCCTCAGACGAACTGCCGAGCTTGCTGACTGCTGCCCATGCCAATTCGTTCGATGGGATCTTCGGCGACGGGGGCATGCCGCAACTGAGTGAAGGTCGCGAGATGCCTTGCATCAATGACTTTCGGCTATTGCATGGGGTGAGTCTCGTGTTGTTCGGAGGGCGTGACGTCAGCGATGGCTCGCATGACGGCAATCTGTTTCGAGACCGATTCACGATGTTGTTCGACGCGCTAAGAACTCGATTCGATTTATCGGATCGGTCGTTCGGTCAGTACTACCGGCTGGCACGAGTGCGAGCGCTGCTTGCTGGTCGCCAGCATTTGCTGCCTGAAGACGCGCGTGTCTTGCTGTATTCGGGCAAGGGAACACGAGCCGCGACGGAGCTGCGCGGGATTGTGAATGACTTCACTGAGTGATTAGGCCGCCTGCACTCGCGTCGGGATGAAACTCAGAGGGCATCCGGTGTGCCCCGTGACGCGAGTGGTGGCCCTGATCCGCAAGTGGCTCCGACGAATCTTCGAACTAAAGCCAATGATGAGTAATACTAGTTACACATACGAAGCAAAGCCTGATGGGGCGAGCGTGTCGCTACCGCCATTGATGGTCGAGTGGTGCGGGATCGACCCCGGTCGTGACGCACAAAGGCACGAGGCGACTGTCAAAGACTGGTATGCGGAGCTGTGTGCTTTCGGCTTGCCGTCCATGCGTTTGGTGATGCCCTGGTTGATCGACATCGCCGCTTTGCTACGGATGCCTCATCCAGCTTTTCGCGAGGCTTTTTGCGGTCGCAAGTACGTTGAGAGATTTCTGACTCCGCTTTCGAATCAATCTGGTGTCCGGTACTTGAGTCGTGTGTATCAACAAGCCGAACAAGGACAGGCTGCGATGACAGCTCGCTTTGTACGGCGCGTCGTTGAGTGGGCGCTGCAGGGGCTGCTTTCTCAGGGAGAGGCTCGCTGGCTCGTGGAAGAAGGTCAGCGGGAAGTGGTGACGGCGGAGAGCGAGCTGCGGAAGTTCTATGAGTTAGCTGCAGGGCTCAGCGGATGGCATGCGGAGCCTGATCGTGCCGTTCCGCCGCTCGATCAGTTTTTGATTGCGGTCATGGGTGAGATTCCCGGAGCGGATAAGAAGGCTAATCGTCAGCTCATTGATCAGTGCCTGAAGTCCGACGAATTGCAGGAAGACGAGTTTCGTCCGCGCGATGTTGTTCCTGTCTTTGGTGAATGGCATGACCTGAGTCGTAATCCGGGACTGCATGTGTCGGTGCAGCGCGTGCGGAAGACGACGGACATGCAATTGATTCGAGATGTTGTTCCGCACGAACTGGCGTTGATGAAGACCGCGAACGGACGGCGTCACTTTCTCGACAAGATTGCCAATGAAGGCATTCTGATTCGCGAGCGGCAGCACTTCACGGATCACGAACGGACGACGCGTGTGTTGTTTTGTGTGACTGCGGCGATCGGTGAAAAAGTTAATACACGGCCGACGGCATTTTATCTGAGCAGCGTGACTCGCGGAGTCAAAGCGAGTGAAGTGGCGTCGCGAGAGGCTGATTACGAACTGCGAGGGGCGCCGGGGCAGTCAACCGTGCAACTGGGGAGTTCTGTCGACACGCGGGTGCGCGCCTTCTTGTTTGACGTCCTAAGAGATCTGACGCGACTGGTGAATGACCCCGAGTTGCATGTCGAAGTGCGAGTCTTTCTGGAGTGCCCTGAGGACTCGGAGTTGAATCGTTCTTGGCGCGGCTCGCTGGATGAGCTGCGACGATGCCTCGCGGGCAATCGTTACGAATTCATGTTGGAGCTTGAGTCACGAATCCCCGGCTACTTCCTCGAACAAGCTGTTGAGCAACCAATTGGGGTCGAGTCCTCGCGGACGTTTATCGAACGCACTTGCCTGGGAGCTTCGGGCTTTGATCGGCATGTCTTTGCGTTTGTGGGATCGCGGCATTCGATGGACGGGTTAGTTCCGCATGGCATGACCGTTCGGCGCCATCAAGGAGAGACGGCGCCTTCGAGCGTCTTCTGCATTCAGGTGGGCACCGCTGGGAGACGGGTCGATGTCGCGAGTTCTGGCTGGCGCGGGCGGCAGGAGATGCAGTGGAAGTTTCGAAGTCAGCCGGATGAGGAATGCCGTCGGTCGTTGGTGGAGGCAACGGTCGGGTCGGTCGATGTGAATCGAACCGTCGAGTCGGAGCGTGTGCGGGAGGTGTATGTGTAATGACAGCTACATCATCACTCACAACCTGCTTCACAGTGGACCTAAAGTCGATGACGAAGGTGCTGCAACTGCTCCCTCGTGTGCTCGACCAATCGGGACGGCGTCCGGATGAGATCAAGATCACTCACATCAGCGAGGGCGAAGAGTCGGAGTTTCGCGTCGGCTATTACCTCGATTTGTCAGAGCTGCACGACGCTGCCGCGCTGGAGTGGTTGCAGAAGATCGTCCAGCAACGGAAATGGACCAGCGCGGAATTTAGCGGTGAGCAGCCGGACTCGGAGTTTCGCCAGTCGTTGCCGACGTTTTTGGAGCGGGCATTTCGACTGGAGCCGACGGACGCGGTCGTGAGTTGGCACGATCTCATGGTCGCGGTCTACGAGGATTCGTTGCTGGAAGATGTCTTCGAATCGGCGCCGAAGAATCCTCGGCAGGCGATCGAAATTCATTTTCTGGCGCAGCATCAAGACAGCACCGCCGAACGGCCGACGTGCATCTTTACGCTGCCTCAAGCGTCGGGCTCGGTTGATTGGCACTTATGGGTGAATGCGATGAATCGTCGTCGCCCCGGTCAGAAGTGCGATGCGGTCAAGCTCTTTTATCGAGTGCCTTCGAGGTCGGCGGCGGCGGACTACTACATTGAGTACGGCTACGCGCATCCGCTGCACGAGTTGCCGGAGTTGCATCGCTGTCGCACCAATGGATGGGTGATGTTGGCTGCGCAGTCGCCGTTGCCGAATGGGTCTGCTGGGCAGGGCCGCAACGGCAACCGGCTTACGTGTGATGTTGATTGGTTGAAGATCGAACGCAGATCGCATGGCGAGCAGATCAGTCACGTCGAGACGGCATCGCGGACGTTTCACTATCTAGTGCCTCACAACCGGATCGTGCCCCTCACGACGATCGAGTCTCCGAAGCGATTCAAGATGGAAGTGAGGCTGCATCGAGCCGCTCCCGGTCAGCCGGTGCGTTTGCAGTCGCTCTCGGATCAGATTCAGGTGATGAAGTCGCAGCTCTTCCGCATGGAGCGCGAGAGGGAGTTATTGCTACATCGCTCAGAAGTCCGCATGCGGTACTTGCTGTGCTTCAATCAGTCCGATGCGGAGGGCGAGGACGAACAACTCGCGCCGGCATTCGAGCGATTCCTGAGCATGTCAGAGCACCTGCTCGATCAGTTCTATTACGTGATGCTGACAGACTCTGTGTCGCAGCGCCGGGTGCATGTCTTGCTGACGACGAATGCGGTGCTGGGCGATGAACTGCATCTGGGTCTCACAAGTTCTTGGTATTACCAGCCGGAACAATGGACGAAGTGGCATTTCAATGTCTTCGTTGAAGGCCGGTATGAGTTGCTACCGCGCATTCAAGAGCGCGGACTCAAGGAAGGTTTCTCGCAGGCGTTTCAGGATGCATTGCGAAACTCGCTTTCGGATCATGGACCGGTTCCGCCGGGAACAGAGCGGTGTGTGGCCTTGAGGCCGAATGCCAATCTCAAGGTGGATGACGACGATCTGCATGATCTGCTCGTGTTGGTGTTCGACATTCCTCGACACGAACCGCTAGCAGCGCACCTTGAACTTTTAAATACAGCCTTTCCGGCGCGGGAGCTGCAGTCGCGAGAACTCATTCGAGAAGACATCAAGCGGAAGTTGGAAGAGGCTGCTGGAGATCTCGACAAGCAAGTTGATGAGATCGAAGACGTGCTGATCGCCGAGAAAGACCGGCGGCTGGGAGCTCTTCGCGAGCAGTGGAACGAGCTGACTCCGAAGATCGAAAAGGCTCTGCATTTGGTGACGAACCAGTGCGATCACTTCGCTGAAGTGGATCGGATGGTGGAGAGCTTCGAGACGTCTTGGACGGAGTTCTCAGAACGCTTTCGCGGCGTCACAGATTCGCTGGTGGCGGACAAGCTGCGGCTGATGGAGCAGCTCGATCAAGAGTTTGAGAAGTGGAAGGGGACGATCGAACGCGTTCGTAAGTCGCATCACGACGTGCAGAGTGACTGCTGCGAGATGGGCAAGGACATGGCTGCTCGCGTCGCCGAAGCCGAGGACGAACGAAAGGCAACAGCGGACGAACTCAAGCAGGCTCAGCAGAAGTATCAGGAGACACTGCTGGCGTTACGGGTGCTCAATAAGACCATCAGCGACGCGGTGGCGATCGGCGAACAATGCGCGACAGAGATCGCTCAGCTTGAAGCCGAAGCCTCGAAGAAGGTCGCGCGATTGGATGCTGCGGATAGGCATGTGACGATGGCGAGTGAGATCTTGAAGCGGCATTGGGGACGCTTCGGGAATCTGATCGGGACCTTGCGGCAGTCAGTCGCAGGGGCCAATGAGACCGTCGCCAATATCGAAAAGCAGGCTGACGAGATCGACGCTCTTTCAAAGGAGTGGGAGCAGACGCTGAAGGATGGCGAAGAAAAGCATGCTCGCGCGGTCGAGCTTGCACGAAAGACGTCGACAACGACTGCGGCGACGGGGCGTCAGCTTGAGACTGTGCTGCACAGCGCTGACGGAGAAATGGAAAAGGCTGATGAAGAACTGAAGAAGCTGAAGGAGAAAGTCACTGCAGTTGAAGGCAGGCTCAATCAGCTCAAGACGCGACGCGAAGAAGTCCGGACGAGGACGGAGCAATTGAAAAAGCTCGAAGCGGAAGCTGAGTCCGTTGCTCGGCAGTTGAAGCTCGACGAAGGCGAGTTGACGGAGTTGGAGTCGCGGCTCAAGAAACGTCGCGAAGAGTTTTGGTTCCATCGTGAGAAACTGTCGGCGGAGTTGTCGGAAGCAATGGCGACTTTGATGCGAGACCTGCAGACGTTGGCCGCTGCGGAGGTCAGTTTCAGAGACGCCGTTGAACTGCATCGGTCCGTGCGGCTCAAGGCGCGGATGCTGCGGGAGCTACGCAATGCTCGCGGCCTCACCGAAGACGAACACCGTGAGATTTGGAGCTGAGCATGATCCGTCAATTCGAGTCACAAGTCTTACAGGCAGATGAGTACCTGCAGACGTTGAATGAGGAATTGCGCCAATCCGGAGAGGAGTTGTGGCAGGAGTCTGCGTTTGGTGAGCAGGCCACTTTGTTTTGCGACAAGGTGAATCGAGCGTTCGAAGAGGTCGTACCGCCGGTGGAAGGGCCGCGTCAGATCTCGAGCGAGGTTGTGGTCGATTCATGGATCTTTCGGGCTCCAATTCGGTTTCATGCGGTTGGGCGATGGGGGCGACTGAAGGAGTTCGTGCAGGCTGTGCGCGGGCGCTATCACCCGGCTCCTGACTACTGGCGAACGATCGTGCCGCAACGCGAGCGACGGACGGTCTCCGCCGTTGATGTGCGAATTCCGGGTGGCGCGGGAATGACGATCCGACAAAACGTGTTGGTGAAACGCCCCTCAATTGTTGAGACGCCAGTTATCGCTCGGACGCGACTGCAGCGGCTCCTCAAGTTCTTGAGAGTGCCGCAATTGATCTCTCGCCCCCGTTGGGAGGCCATTCGCAAGAGCTGGAAGCGGTTGTGGGGAGATCTGAATGTGGAAGCGCCCCTCGAACCGAAACTGGTGGATCAGTGGATTCCGGTTGAAGTTTCGATTCCGCCCGTCGAGTTGAGTGAGCTGTCGATTCCGGCGCAGGCGTATTGGAAGCGGCGGTGGGAGCTAGAGGCCGAGGTAACGAATATTACCGGCTTCATGCTTGAGTGGAATCAGCGGGTGACGGCTCAGAGTGCTCAGGCTGCTCAGTTGCGGAGTCTAACGACGGCCTTGCAGGGTTCGGTGGCAGCGCTGCCGCGTCCGATCAAAGGGCAGGAACAATTACAGCATCTGCAGAAAAAGATGGATGACTGCCAGCAGCAGACGGAGCAGCACGAAGTCAAAGCGAGGGAGTTGGCCGAGAGGATGCAGAAGCTGTTGGGCGAGACGCTCGCCGCGCGAAAGGAGCTATTGGGGCAATGAGTACCGATCATGCCATCAACATTGAACCTCTCTCGGCCAGTGCGAATGAGACTGCTGGAACAGAGCAGGGCCGCGAGTTCGATCCGGTCGCAGTGAGGCCATTCTGGCAGCGCGTGCTCGTACGGCAGCGCGGCTGGCTGTATCCGCTCGTGCCGCTCTTGGCGTTTGCATTGGGAGTGGGAGGGCTGACACTGGGGTTGCGTCTGGTCTGTGAGATCCCAGTGGTGGCGAGCATCTACAACACTCGGGTGCTGTGGGCTGTGGCGTTGTTTCATGAGTTCGAGCACATCGCGGTGTGGGGACTGCTGGCGGCGGTGCTGCTCTTGGCAGGCTTTGTGCGTTACCGGGTGACGAAGTTCGGTCGGCAGCGCACTCGGAAGCTGACGGCTCTGTATGCGTTGGTGCTGGTGGGAGTTGGTGCTTACCTCGTGACGCCGTGGGGATTGGCAAGGCTGGCTTGGTGGTGGTCGATACCGACGGTCGCGTTACTGACTTGGTTGTGGGTGCGTGCTGCGTGGGCCTACTGGGGAATTTTGATTCCACTCTCGAAGTGGGCCGTGCGAGGCTATTGGCGGGCAACTCTGGATGGGCGGGCCTATTTGGATTTGTTGGCGCGGTTGCGTGCGGCTCAATCTCATCGAGGCTTAGCGCCGCGTCAGCGACCGGAGCGCGACAGTGAGTTTCACTCTGATGCAGAACGACGGCGTTGCGAACGAGTCGAACGCTCGTTTGCGCGGTGGGAGCGAGTGGTGTCCGCTACGGAGAAGATGCCCGGCGTGAATTGGCTACTGGCGCATGTGGTCGCTCGGTTGACGCCGCGCGTGGCGGAGTCGCTCGCGTCAGAAGATGTGATCTTGGTGCGCGAGTTGGAGTACCTCGCGGATGCGGCTTGGGCGGATACCGAAGAAGCGCTTTATGTCTATGGCGCCGCGCTGGATGGTGAGGCCGAAGCAATCACTGTCGCGCGGGTGCGACGGTTCTTTCGGAAGTGGCGTCTGCTGGCAGATGCGTTGCTCGACTGCATCGTGTTTGAATTCTTTCCGGGGAAAGGCAGTTCGCCGCTGATCGAACCGCCGTCGGATGAAGACGTGACGGATCGAACGTGGCAGAGCATCGTCGAGGGAACGGCCCGATTGTCTCGGTTCTCGCGCCGCCTGTTCTTACCGACGTTGAGCGGCTGCGCGGAGAAGACGGCCGGGAACCCGCTGGGCATGTTTTGGTGGCATGAAGGCGACATCGAAGGTTCGTTTCGATCGGCAGCCGAGTTCGTGGAGTGCGAGATCGAAGCCGTGCTCTGGCTGGGTTGGAATGGCGTGTTTCAGAAGCGGCGTCTGGATGATCGGAACGCGACCGATAGCGAACTAATGCAATTGCTCGCGCTCAGTGAGTTCGATGATGGGCAAGCGGACTGGAAGCGGTTGCTGGCGCTGCGACTGACATTGGCAATCATCGTTCGCCGTAGCTTGCGCGAATTGGATTTCTCGAATCAGGCGGACGAACAATGGCGACTCGTCTCGGAGGCCCTTTGGGAACCGATCAGGAAGTCGATGGCGGGCGTGGTGCATCGCGTGTTGAGCGAGCCGCAGGGCGATCCGTTGATGACGGCGTTTGCGATCGAGACGCGCTATCGCTTCTTTGATGCCTGCTTGCTGAGTTTGCGGTCGCAGCCAGTGCTGCTGCGAGATGAGGTCAAGAACTGCGAAGAGTTGTTCGCGCGCCACAGTGATTCGTATCGCCGCGATCAATGGTTCTTGGGGTACTCGTACTTGTCGGAGGCGTGGAATACGGAACTCAGTCCTGAGCTGCGCGACGATGCCTATCGGATTGCCGCCAATGCGTTCTCGGAGTCGGGGCATTGCAGCTTGGCGACTTACCTGCAGGTGGTAGAGCCGGCGTTTCGACGCGCGGCCGAGTTTCCCAACATCAAGCCGGTCGAGCGTCCTCAGGAAACGCGTTACTCGAAGGCAGAAGTGCATGGCTCGTGGAGCCAATGGAACGCGGTTGGACGGCAGCCCGGTGTGTTCTTCCGCAAGCAACTGAAGTGGATTTGGATCGTCCCGATGCTGCTCTGTTGCGCCGGCTTGTACTGGCAGGCGGAAGGCGACCTGTTGGCAGCGCCTGATTTGCGTTTGGGCGGAGCTCATCTGCATGAGCCCGTGAACTTCTTGGCGTCTGGGATTGAGGAAAAGAATCCGTCGTTGTGGGCAGCGACGGAAGGCGGCGGCGTGCATGTCAAGGGAGGTGGGAAGAATCACCATTGGACTCAGATCACTGCGGCGAACTCGCGTGAGGGCGATCAGCCCGGCCTACTGGCGGACGATGTGCGGTGCGTGCAGACCGATGCGAGCAATCGTCTGATCTCCTACATGGCTCAGCGAAAGCAGCGCGCGGTGGTCAACGTCAGCGACTATCCGCGTGCGGCGCCCGGGACTTGGCCGGTCACCGCGCCGACGGTGTGGTCTGTGTTCTTGGGAGATTCGAGCTTTGCCGGAGTGAATGACGACGAGTTGACGTTGCTGAAGCAGAGTTCGGGATGCCCGTTGATGTTGGTCGGAACGCGCGAGCATGGTCTGGGGCGGTATCACGTGGCTGAGCGTCGCTGGCTGCAGATCATTGAACGCGATGGAGAGAGAGAGAGAGATGTCACGATTAATACAGCCAATGGGTTCTTGTTGGCGGGACAGAACGAGATTCGGGACGTGGCGTCGCTGCCGGTGGGAAAGCACTGGGTGGCGTGGGTGGCGACTCCGGATGGCATTGCCGGAGGTCCGATTTGGCCGGTCGGTGATGAGGGGCTGGTCTGGCAACCGGAGCAGCATCTGACTCCCGAAAAGTGGCAGCAGATTGCGGGCTCAAAACTGCTCGCTGGTGATGTAGAGCAAGTACGACTGTGGGTAGCTCCCGCTCCGAGCCGAGAAGATGGCGTGCAGACCGCTTCGTTGGACAAACCTTCTGGTGCAGAGACGCTGCATGTCGACTACCGCACGAAGGACGGCGGGCTCGGCACATGGTTCCCGGATCTAGGTCTTCGCGGCTCGGAGCATTGGGTGCGCATCGGTCAACGGCCAGTGCCGAGACTCGATGCCGATCGCTTACGAAGTGCGGCGTATACTCCGGCGCAGCGGCGACTCTGGATGATCGATCGACCGGGTTTCGAGATTGGTGGCGATCGCGTGCTGGCGTATCGCGAGGCTAATCACGAATGGAGCTATGAGTCCGGTGACACCATTCGAACCGGACGAGCGGTGCTCGATATTGCTCCCGATACGGTCCTCGCGAATCAGTTGCTCGTCGGAACGGAAATGGGAGTTGAGACGGTGACCGATCATGGCGGTGCGTTGCTCGATCGTGAGTCGCATGGCCCGCAGCAAAGTGTGGTGCTGCAAGTGGCGAGTACGCCGGAGTCAGTGTTAGCTCGCGCGGTGTTGCCGGCTCTTCCGAATGATCAACCGCGCGTTGGAGTTTATGAGCTGAACCGAGAGGCGGACGGGACTCTGCCGAGTGGGGCTCAGGCGAAATGGAAGACGGTCATCGGCACGCGGCGATTTCCGAAGAGCAGCTTGGCGTTGACTGACGTGACGATCGCGGAGCCGGCGACACAAAAGACTCACGCGGCTGGAGGAGAAGTTACAGCTCACGGTTCGAACGTTTGGTTTGGCACGAAGGACTCGGGTATTGGCTACATCGACCGGCGGACTCATGAGGTCTATCAGCCGCCTGAGATTCAGCGGCTCGATCCGCGCGTGCTCGATCTGTGTGTGATCCCCAATCAGCAACGCGAGCGCGATGACTGGCTGCTGCAGGTCAATTCGCATCACACGGTGAATGGAGTTCGTTTTACACAGTCAATCGGACAAGCGGATGCAAAGCCGCTACCGGCCGTGGCGATGTTGAATCGGACTGCGGCGACGATGAAGGGCGAACTCGATCCGAATGCACTAGGAGCCGTGCGTGCTTGGAGCACGCTGCCGGGTGTTGACGCGGAGATGAATGATGCAGAGGCCGCTCAATACTTATTCGTAGGAGGACGGCAAGGAACGGTCGCGAGGTACGACATGCGACTGCATGACTGGGCGGAGGTGGGGCTGCGCGATGCCATGGCCGAACTATCTGGGTTGCCGGGAATTTTGACCGGCTTTCATGTCTCGCGAGATCGCTTCTGGGCGCATACGTGGTCGCCGAATAAGCAAGGCTCGTTATTCGTGTTGGGCGAGGATAAGCAGTCATGGGATCCGATCAGGCTCTCGGGCATTAAGCCCTACGCGTTTGATGCTGGAGCGAAACGCATGCTGGCCGTGACGGGGGATAACGCGATCGTCGACGTACATCCGGATGGAAACAACGTGCTCTTGTTGAGTCCGAGATCAACCGGGACGCAGCGGGTTCCGCGTTTGGCCGCAGTGGTGCAAGGCGGGAAGAACGACAGCTTGTATGTGGGCTTTGAGAAGCAAGCGGCGCGGTTTGATCTTGGAACCTGGCGCTGGTCCGATGACTTCACGATTCCGGGCGGTCGACCATTGCAGGAGCTGTTGGCGAATAGTTCGGGCGTGTGGCTGCTCGACACCGACGATCTCGTGAATGGAAAGGGGCCGAGTTCTGGCAAGCTCTTTCGACGCGATGCAGATGGAGCAGAAAATACACCCGAAATCATGTCGAACGTGTTGCGGGATCGGATCGCCGTCTCGGATCGCGAGTTGGTGTTTCTGACGACCAATGGGACGGTTTATCGCTGGGAGCCGCCCGCGAGGTCGGATCCGAAGTCAGATGGGCGGAAGACGATGCTCGTTGGTCGCGATCTGGATCTCGATGTGCATGGCAAGACTCGCGCGGTCGTGAGGTTTCCGGGGCAAGACTTGTGCGTCGCGGTTGGCTCGCGACTGGGGCGATACAACGTCGTGAATCATGATTGGCAAGACGTGACTCCACCGACGGCCAATGGCGGAAGCAGTGCGGCGAATGGCGCGGCGATTGAGCAGCTCGTGGTGACTTCGGGGGCGTTGTACGCGAGGCTGGCGGACGGACGGCTCTTTCGATCACGCAATCCGGAATCGTCGCTGAGTTGGGAGCCGGTCAATAACTTGCTGGCCAACATACGGCCCAATAATGGCATTCGGTTTGTGGCTGCGTCGGAGAGTGCTCCGGTCACTTGGATCGGGCGCGTCGGAGACGATTTGGGCATCGTCGCGGACTCGATCGGTTCGTTCCGATTGAAGGATCAATCTGAAGAACCGCAATGGCTGACAGCTCGCTCGATCGGGCCCGACGCCGATGTCGGCATCACCTGCGCGACTGATCTCGGCGAGGATCTTTACTTGGGGACGGCGGCGGGGGGCTTGTGGTGTTATGTGCCCGTCAATGGTCCGGGCACGCCGCACGCTTGGCAGTCGATTCAACTTCCCAGTACCGCTCAAGGCGACGCGGTGCGGAGCATCGTGACGATCCCCGGAGATACGAATCATCTGGCGGTGATGACCGACTCGAATGCTTGGCTGTTGGGGCGCAAGAACTCGGGTGTTTGGAGTGAGCCGTTGCGCCGCTTAGGTCATGACGGCAGTCGGCCTGTTGCACTCGCTGCGGATAATGGCTCGCTCTATTGGAGTGAGACGCCGAACGGTGCTGCGAATGATCGTGCTGTTGTTTCAACGCTTCTGTATCGACTCGATGCACCGTTCGCGGATGTCTCGACTTCACAGTTGGTGGTTGGGGCCGGAATGCCCGCGAATTCAAAGACGTCGTCGGTCGCTGTCGACACTGATACGAGCTTGGTCTTGAGGGCCGATAGCGATGGCAATGTCTCAAGTTACGACTGGAGCAAGCATGCTTGGATGCTGGAATCGCTGAGCGGCAAGACGAAGGAGCCGCTGAGGTTGTTCTTCGCTGCGGGCTCGCATTGGGCCTTCGCTCCGAAGAATGGCGTGCTGTATCAGCGAGTGCCGGGAACGAAGAACGCGACGGTGGATTGGACTCCTTTTGAGATCTCGCGCAATGAGACGATCGCCGAAGTGAGCGATCGACTTGATGGCCTCTTGCTGCGCTCGACTGCGGGGCGAGTGTGGCATTTGCGTCGTGACGCTGAGGCAAGTTTGCATGTCATTGAGCTGCTGCCGCCTCAGCGATCTGACGTCGCCGCAGATTGGAAGAAGGGAGCATTGGCAGAGAGTTCAGATTGGCTGCTGGCATCAGACGATCGGAACTTGCGTGCCTATCACCGAGGTCGGCATGAATGGTCGTCGTTGTTGGACTCAGGAGTTGATCGGTTTTTCAAGGCGACGCCGCGCGTGACAACGCCGGCGTTCTATGCACGTGATCGTCAGCAGCAGCGGCTGTGGTTCGTGAGTCCGGCAGCAGCAGACAGTCGGCAAGTTGAGGTTAAAGAAGTCGAACTCAAGACGGCGGCGACAGCGAAAAACGACGCTCGTTTCCCGTTGCCGGTCGTCGCGGTGTTGGGAGAGGGAACCGAAAAGGCAACGTCCGTCGTGCTGGCGACTGATCGGTCAGTGCGGCAACTGGTCGACGAGAAGTACGTTCGCAAGCTCGTCGGGCCGGTGCCTCTCAACCTCGCTGGAGAGACGCCGCCAGAAGTGACTGCGGTCGGTGAATACGAAGGACTCTTGCTGCTGGGACTGACGCATCAAGGAGGCTCGTCGATCGCGCTCTACGATCCGCAAACATTGAATTGGCAGCATGTGACTGACGAGGTGAGCGGACCAGTCGAACGTTTCTGGTCTCTGCGGGAAGGGCTGCTCGTGCAGATGAAAGGTGCGGCCGACGGACTTTCGAAGTTGCAAGTGTTGGCGCGTTTGTCGGGGGCTCAGTCGGGTTGGACGCTGCAAGATAAAATACACGTTCGAGATGTGGCGCAAGCTCCGGACCAATCGCTATGGAGCATTGATTCCACTCACCGCATCGCGCGAGTCCTCTTCCAGACGGAGGATGGTCGGCTCGTCGTCAACTCGAAGGCCGCTGCCGAACTGGGAGTGGACCGGTTACCGAAGGCGATTCGAGTGGCGTTGACTGTCGAGACGGCGGTGCTGGCACTGCTCGAAGATGGTTCGCTGTGGAGCTACTCGCTGAGCGATCTCGCGTGGCGCCGGGAGTTGCAAGGCGAACGCTTCGTGGATCTGCTCAATAGCAATGGCAACCTCGTTGCCGTTGAGGTTGGAGAGAACGGTCAAGGTCTGACCTATCACCGCTATCGCAAGGCGGCTGGAAGTTGGAGTTGGAACGTCGTCACTCGCGAAGGCACTGGTGAGTTGAAGTTGCCGGCGACGGAACGCGATCTCAGCGCGGACGATTGGAAGATCACGCGACAGGACGCAGGCTTCCAATTCGCCTGGACCGATAAGCCGGGAAAAGATCCCTCGTTTGTGCCAGTCGAAGTTTCAACGGGCGGAGAGCATGGGCGCTTCGCCTTCAATAAGTTCGGTCGCTTCGAATGGAAGAACGGCAGCTTGTGGTGCGAGACGCTCGCGCGCACGCAGGACAATCGAGCGATCATTCGCGAGTTCAAACCGCACGAGCCAAACAAGCAATTGGCTGAGTCCGTCACGGGGTTAGCTCGCTTTGGTCGCGACTTCGTGAAGCTGGAAGCCGAACTGGCGCCGACTTCCCCCGTGACGTTGACCGGCAGCACGTTCCGCAGCGAAGCGACTGAAGACGGACTCTGGCAAACCGCGATCAACAAGCAGCGGATCGCGATCACGTTGCACCAATCTGGGACAGTCGTGCCACTGCGGCTGCGCTCGTTCGAGAAGAACCTCTGGCAGATGGACGTCGATCGTTGGAACAGCATGGCGGCCGAGGAACGTTGGCTGCACGTCTCGACGGAAGGGGGGATCGTCTCGCTGCTCGATAGCGATCTGCGCGACGGCAATGTTGTGCGACGCGGCTATCAAGCGGCAGTACGACCACTCCTGCTGATTCCGAACAGTGGCACGCAGTCGCCGATGTTCGCTCAAGAAGAGTCAGGCGGCTTGCTGAAGGCAGACTCGGGCAAGACGACGACGACATGGGCCGCCTTCAAAGACGACGGCGGGGCAGTCGGTCGTGCATTCGCTCATGACAATGCCGTTCAACGCTCGAATGCCAACCTCTCTGCTTGGCGAGTCGCGGATGACGGACAACTGCGAATGAAGGTTGGCGGAGCACTGGTCGACGTCACGTTGACGCGCGATGGCTTCGAGTTCGACCGCGTGCTGGCGATGGAATTGGAAGACAAGCACATCGCCTTCTACGGCAGCGATGGCCGGGTGAGATATCAGCGCGACAAGCTCGGACAACCGCCGAGCGAACTCGATAAGGATTGGTCAACGCGATCGGTCAATGTCGCTCAAGATGCGCTGCGAGTACGTCGGGATGAGCAGGCTCGTCTCTTGCTGACGGGCCGCGTCGATCCGCAGACCAGTGCGTCGAGTATTTGGCGTTACACCGCTGGAGCTTGGCAGAAGCTCGAATCGGCGGAGGCTCGCGAGGTCCAGAGTTGGCTCGGTCGGACGTTGCTCGATGGGCACAACAATCAAGGTTGGACTTGGAATAGCGATGAGTCCGTCGTGATGCCGCAAGATGCGCGAGTCGGTCGTCAGCGTGGATTCTCAGCTTGGTTCGACCTCAAGAGTGGGCAGTTCGCCTTTGATACATGCCTAGATTTGAAGCTGGGCCCAAAGGGACTGTGGGCGGCAACTCGGGCCGGAGTAACGACATGGAATGAGGGCAAGCTGGTCGATCTTGATCCGGCTGCGGCAGCTCCGCGCGGGGCGTCGGCAGCAGCGCTGTTTCTGCGCAGTGAAGGCAGTACTTCGAAACTGGAGATGCAGCCGGCTGCGGATGGCATGGTACGTGTCTTCCAGTTTGAGGGAGGCTGGAAGCCGGCAGCCGATGTCGCGAAGTCGCAAGCAGCGCGGCAATGGAACGACTCGCACCTGTTGAGCGGCCTGCGTTGGACGACCACTGTGAACGCGGCCCCGCTGGCAGCAGGTCAGCGACTCCAGAATCTGGAGTTTCATTGGTCGCCGCAAAGTGGCAGGAACTATCGTCGTTGGCTCGTTCCGGCCAGTGGCTGGCGCATGGATGCTGTTCGACAGATGTGCCTCGTCGGTGAGCGAGTCGTGTTTGCAACGGATCGCGGACTGTTCGATTCCGTGGGCAAGGTCGTGGGTGAAGATGCGGTCGCTCGGCAGGTGGCTGCTGAGAAGGATGCAGCGGGCAAGCCGCGCGTGCATGTCGAACTACTACGGATCGCAGGCGGCTCGTCGAAGCCGGTGGAACTTTGGTTGCAGCCCGATCTCACATCGTCTTCGGGACCGAATGGAGCAACGTTTGCCGAGTTGGCAAACACTCTGCTGAAGACCGACACCGGACTGCGTTGGGATTGGAAGAAGACGGCTGAAGGTCGCATCGAGATTCATGTGGGCTCAGCCGCAGAAGGGGCTCCGGGACTGACGAAGTTTGAAAACGGCCGCTTTGACTTTGACCGCGTCGGCGACCTCTTGCTGGAAAACGATGACGCACTGTTGGCAACGGCGGCGGGCTTCGTACAACGACCTAAAGCTGTTTCGGCAGATGCTGTTTTCAAGATGGCCGGTACGCCGCTGCCTCAAGAAGTAGACGTCAGCGGCGCGAAGCTCTTTACGGTCTCGGCAGGAGCCGGTCGCACGCGGGTCATCGCACTCGGCGAGAACGTGTATCAGTCGACATCTGCGGGCAATTGGAAGAAGGCGACTGAGCCGGCTGCCGGTCAGCTCCTCGCACAATTCGAAACAGAAGTGGCCGTCAATCAGCGCTGGGCGGTGACTCGTCCGCAACCCGTGTTGCAAGCTCGCACGGCGGTGGCGGCATTGCGACCTCTACCGGGGACCGTGACTACTGGAAGCGGTCCTCAGGATGTGCAGTTCGAATTACAGGTAGGTACGTCGCAGCCGCAATTGGTCGAGTTCAGCAGCGGCGACGGCACGTTCTCGTTCTGTGTGACGACCGCGCTGAAGCAGACGAAAGATGGCAAGCAGTTGATGGCGGGCTCGCCGGGCGGTGTCGTGCAGTTCGAATGGTCGAAAGAGGAATCAAACCTCTTGCTGAAATCCCTGACGACGAACTTTGTCGAGCGGCGCGCTGGTGAGGCACCTCAGCGCCCCGTGTGGTTCCCGCGTCTGTGGCGCGTCGAAGATGGAACTTTGATTGCACTCATTCGAAACGGCAAAGCGAATGAGTTCCGTCGGTTCGACGCGGCAAAGGGAGTTTGGTTGCCAATCACGTCCGACGAGGCCCGACGTTTGATTAAGGATCTCGACTGGATCAATCGCGCCGCAGCAGACGCGAAGACTCGCCGAGATCGCGGTTGGAATGTCGTGCGGGTTGATGACGAACCGGTATCCGATGACGAACTGGCCGTCTCTGACTCGCGCAGGCTGATCGACGAGACTTACCGGCAACGCTTCGAATTCGAGTTCGACGGCGAACCCGTGCGACTCGTGCAGAGCGATTCCGAGACGGTTTTCGAGCATGATGTGGCGGTGTCTTTGGATTGGGTCGATGGCTCGCTCTTCGTCGCGTCGCCTGCTGGCGTTTCGCGTTTGCGAATGGATTCAGACTCGGGTCAGTTGGTCGCGGATCTCAGTCAAAGGCATCTGTGGACGAACCGGTTCGGCAGCGAGCAACCGCTGGTTCCGTTCTTCCTGCGAGCCAGCGGTGACTCGACGACCGGCGACGGGACGACAACGACTGATGAGCTTGTCTGCTGGCTGAGGCCGAGCGGCGCGAAGGCGGCGACTGAACTCCGACAGATGAAGTTCGACTCTGTAGCGAACGATTGGCTGCCGGACGAAGCACGAGCGGACTATCCCGTGCTCGTGCCGATGGATGACTTGTGGCAATGGAGTCTGCTGAAACCGAGTTCGGGCAAAGGTGTAGTTGGCATTACCCCCGCGATGACTCCATCTGGAGCGAGCAGCATTCGGTTTCCCGCCTCAATCGCTGCGGCGGACTATCAATGGTTTCGCAACGGGCAAGTGGCCTTCTGGAGTCTGCCGCAAGTGCCTTTGGAGTCGGAACGGGACTGGGCTTCGGCGCGAGATCGGCTGGCTTTCGCCAACAGCCTCTTCGTCGCGACGGATGGCGGCATCCTGCAGTTGGCTCGTACTGCGGGACAGTGGCGCACAGCGATCGTGCATGCTGCTGATCAAGCAGAGCGACCTCTCACCGAGGTCACGGATCTTTCGCGAGACGACGTGACGGGGACTGTGACCGCACGATCGCATGGACAGTCCGGGCCGCAGTTCTATCGACTCGTCCCCCATAGCAATGACCCCTTCGATGACGATTGGACGACCAGTCTGTCGTATGAGGGCCGACTGCGAACCGTTCACACCGAGTGGCTCACTATCAATCACCGGCAGGCGGCTGCGCCGATCATTCAGTTCTCAGAGGGCATCTCGGATGTCGGCAATTCGTTGAGCAACGGGCAACTGTTCTTGGATGGCCGGTTTCGCTTCGATGTCGTGCGTGACTTTGTCCGCCGCTCGCAGGCTCTGGAACAGAGCCCCGCTCAGGATTCATCGACCGAGTTTTGGATGCTCACTCCGTTGGGCGTCGTTTGCATGAATGCCTCTTCGGGCCGGGTGACGAAGCACTTCGCGGAAAGCTTTCGCGGCGAGCTACCTGTCACTGCGGCACTGCATGTCGATGCCGGTTTGAACCTGGAGATCGTCGAGCCTGCGTGGACCGTATGGCGTGAGACAGCGCGTGGTCGCTGGCTGAAGACGACTGACCCGTTGGTTGCCGAGCAGCTTCGCACGACGGTGAAGAACGATCTCATGCAATGCGTCGAGCAAGATCGACACGGGCCGCAGCGAGAGTTTCAACTGACGGTGAAAGGCGTTGATCAGACTTTCCGCAACGCTTCTCAGCAGCCGGCACTGCTTAGCAACGGCGTTCTGTTTTTCGACGACGTGCGCGACCTACGGCATAGCGATCAACGTCTCCTGATCGCCGCGCGGTTTGGCATTTGGGAATACGACCTCGGTCAGATTCGCCCCTTGATCGAAGGGCAGAAGAATGGGGCATTGGAAACCGCCCGCATTCCGAGTCGCGTGCACTATCGAGCGGAGCAGCAATCGACGCCGCTCGAACCCGTCGCTTACATCAATGGACCGAAGGGAGCGCTGTTTGTGAGGACCGACGATGCAGCGTGTCTGATGCTCGGCGATGATGGCGGCTGGTATGTCACAACAATTCCAGTCACAGACTCCGAGACGGTTGCGGATCCCATTGGCGACCGCGTGTGGCGCGTAAGCTGGTCTGGCAACGAGCTGACCGTTAAGTCCGATTCGGACAGGGACGCCCTACGCCGGCACACCGTCACGCTGCCGTATGGGAGCCAAGTGCATCCTCAGAAGGCTCTCGTGCAGAACGATTCGATTTGGCTGCCTCTCGACTCGGGTCTGCTGTGGTATCGCATCCCGAAGGACTCTGCCCGAGGAGCGAATTGAGGCTGCTTTCTTAGCAAGCTCGTCCGTGATTCCTGCTTACTCCTGAATGTGTTCCCTCAACGCGATTCAGGAGATGGTCATGACGAAGCGATTGATGCAGTTGGCGATGTTGGTGGCGGGATGTGTGTTGCTCGTGGCGAGCGTGGATTATCAGCGGCTCATGGGGCGCGAGCATGTCGCTCAGCAAGTACGCGGGCAGTTGGCTCAGCAGGCGGTCGAGCGGTTCTTGAAGGACGTGCCCGCACTCAAGCGCGGTGCGTCGGTCGGTAACGTTCAGTTCGATTTCGATGCCGTCATCGTCGGGGCATTGCGGCGGGCACTTCGCATTGAGCAACCCGCAACGACGAGCGATTCCGCGCTGCCGATGCTGT
>CAZNMS010000126.1:0-19870 GCA_964573505.1 uncultured Planctomycetaceae bacterium
CCGAGAATGGCGGAGTAGCAACGATTACAGCAACACTCGACGCCGTCTCGGGACGTGACGTCACGATTGATCTCGGCTTCACTGGAACTGCGACGAACAGCAGCGACTACTCGCGCTCCGGCACGCAGGTCGTGATCGCTGCCGGATCGACAACGGGCACGATCACTCTGACCGGCGTCGACGACGTGATCGACGAGAACAATGAAACGATCATCGTCGACATCACCGGAGTTACGAACGGATCCGAGAGCGGCACGCAGCAAGTCACTGCGACGATTACTGACGATGACTCTGCGGGATTTGTGATCGTCGAACTCAGCGGAGCAACGAGCGTCAACGAGTCCGGAACAACGGACTCATTCACCGTCGTGCTGACGTCGCAGCCGACTTCGGATGTCACGCTCACAATTTCGAGCGGCGATACGGGCGAAGTCACCGTCGATGTTGCAACGTTGACGTTCACCTCGTCGAACTGGAGCACTCCGCAGACCGTCACTGTCACCGGAGTCGACGATCCGACGGTCGACGGCGATCAGACAACGCTCGTCACGATCAGCGTCGATGATGCGAATAGCGATGACTTCTACGACTCGCTCAGCGACCAAACGGTGAGCGTTACGACTGTCGATAACGATAGCGCCGGCTTCACGGTGACTCAGTCAGACGGCAGCACAGCAGTCGGTGAGTCCGCAACGACCGACACCTTTACGGTCGTGCTCGACCGGCAACCTCTCACCGATGTCGTGCTGACCGTTGTTAGCAGCGATACGAGCGAAGCGACGGTCGATGCCGCGACACTCACTTTCACGCCGTCTAATTGGAACGTTCCGCAATTGGTCACGGTGACCGGAGTCGACGATTTCACCGACGACGGAGACATCACTTCGACAATCACAATTGCTGTTGATGATGCCGCATCGGATGCCGCCTTTGATCCGCTGTCCGATCAGACTGTCAGTGTTGTTACATCCGATGACGACGAAGTCGGCTTCACGATCTCGCAACCGGGCGGGATATCGGTCGCAGAGAGCGGGACGACCGATTCGTTCTCGGTCGTGCTTGAGGCGCAACCGACTTCAGATGTCGTGCTGACAGTGACTGCAAACGATGTCGGGGAAGCAACAGCTTCCGTCACGACTCTGACCTTTACGCCGAGCAATTGGAGCATCGCTCAAACAGTGACGGTTACCGGCATTGATGACTTCATCGACGACGGCGATGTCATCTCGACCATCACGATCGCCGTTGATGCTGCTAACACTGCCGACGAATTCGATGGCGTCAGTTCGCAGAATGTCTCAGTGACAACGACCGACGACGACACTGCCGGCCTCAGCATCGTTGAGTCGAGCGGCGCAACAGCAGTGACCGAATCGGGTTCGTCCGATTCCTTCACCGTCGCTTTGACTTCCGAACCGCTATCGGACGTCGTCGTCACCGTTACTAGCGGCGATACCGGCGAAGCGGTCGTGAATGTCGCGACGCTGACTTTCACTCCCGCCAATTGGAACGTCGCGCAGACAGTGACTGTCGCGGGAGTCGACGACGTTCTCTTTGACGGAACGCAAACGACAGTCGTGACTTTGGCCGTCGACGATGCCAACAGCGACGACGCGTTTGACGGCATCGCTGATCGCAGCGTCTCGGTCACGACGACCGATGATGACATTCCGGGCTTCAGCATCACTCAAACTGGCGGATCAACCACCGTCAGTGAAATTGGCACGACGGATACTTTCAGCGTGCGACTCACCGCGCAGCCCGTCAGCGATGTTGTGCTGCTCGTCAGCAGTGCCGCGACTTCAGAGGTCACCGCCAATCCGACGACGCTGACCTTCACGACTTCCAACTGGAGCGATCCGCAAACAGTGACCGTCACCGGAGTCGATGACAGCGTTGTCGACGGACGACAAACGACTCTTGTCACGCTGAGCATCGTTCCGAGTTCATCGGACGATGCCTTCGACAGCCTTCCGAATCAGAGCGTCAGCGTGCAGACGTTTGACGACGAACTCCCGCGCATTGTCGTGACTCAATCAGCCGGTTCGACCGTCGTTGCAGAGGCGGGGACGACGGACTCAATCACGGTCACATTAGGCGCGCAGCCTGCGGGAGATGTTGTGCTCTCACTGACTCGCAACATCACGACGGAAGCAGATCTCAGCGTCTCGTCTTTGACCTTCACGCCTTCTAATTGGAACGCTCCGCAGACGGTCATTGTGACGGGCCTCGACGATCCGATCATCGACGGTCCAATCGCGACAATCGTTGCCATTGCGGTCAATGACCCACTGACGGACGACAATTTCGATGCCGCCCCGACGGCCTTTGTGACGGTCACCACGACGGACGATGAAGTCCCCGGTTTCACGATCGTTCAAACCGACGACACGACGAACGTTGCCGAGACCGGCACGACCGATTCTTTCACGGCCACATTGAACGCGCTCCCGACTTCGAACGTCGTCCTGCGTCTGACGAATGGCGATGCGACCGAGATCGGACTCAGTGCATCAATTCTTACATTTACTCCGTCGAACTGGAACGTGCCGCAGACCGTCACCGTGACGGGTATCGACGACACTCTTATCGACGGCACGCAAACGACGACGCTAACGATTGCGATAGATCCGGCGCTCTCTGATGACGACTTCGACGCCGTCGCTTCAGTCCCAATCAGCATTCAAACGATTGATGACTCAGTGCCGACAGTCACCGCGCCGACTCTTCGAAATCAGCCGGAAGATACGACCGTCGTTTTCAGTTCCTCTGACGGTTCGCAGATCACAACGAGCGCTGCTCCTAACGTGCAATTACAATTGCACCTCACCGCCAGCAGCGGCACGCTCATTCTCGGCTCGCAACCCGGCGGTCTCGGCATTTCGACGATCGGTCCGCACGAACTGCTGCTGACCGGTACTCCGAATTTGATCAACACCGCGATTGACGGTCTGACGCTCGCTCCTCCGGCGAACTACTTCGGGGACATCACGCTCACGGTTCGAGCAACCGACGCTCGCTATCCCAATGGCGGAGCCGAGCAACTCGTCGCCCAGAAAGTCGTGACGATCCGATTGGCGTCGATCAATGACGCTCCCGAGATCACCACTCCGAGTAGCTCTCAGCAAGTTGATGAAGACGGGGCATTCGCCTTCGGAGACTCGAACAGCAACGCCATCACGGTGCGAGACGTCGATCTCGCTGCGGGCATCTTGCACGTGCTGCTGACGGCGACTGAGGGTTCGCTGTCGATCAATACCGGCTCGGGAGTGACGTTTCTTTCCGGAGACGGCGTTGATGATTCATCAATGGAGTTTCGCGTCAGCAGTACGACGGCGTTGAACGCGATGCTGAATGGGATGACGTATCGCTCGAACTCAAACTTCAACGGCACTGCAAGTGTGACGATCGCCGTTAACGATTTCGGTTTCACGGGCGAAGGCGGTGCGCGGTCCGCGACAGCAACGATTCCGATAACCGTCCGTCCGAGTAACGACCGCCCCGAACTGACGGCTCCAACAACGACGCAATCGCTCGACGAAGATGCTTCGCTCGTTTTCTCAACCGCGAGTGGCAATCCGCTGCGAGTTGCTGATGTCGACATCGCAACGGGCGGCGGCAACGTGCGAGCAACTCTTGCGGTGCTGAATGGTCGGCTTGAACTGGCACCGGGCTCTGCAATCGCAATCGTCGGCGGTGCGAACGCGTCAAGCTCAGTGACGATTGAAGGCTCGCTCACGGTAATCAACGGCGCGTTGAACGGACTGCGTTATCGACCGACCCTCAACTTCAGCGGTAGTGACTCGCTCGCGGTGCATGTTTCCGATCTCGGCAACATCGGCGGAACGGCGCAACTCGCAGAGACGACTGTCAGCATTTCCGTCGTCGCTCGTAACGACGCGCCCGTCATCACGCTGCCGAGCGGCCTCCTTTCGACGAACGAAGATACGCCGCTCGCACTGACCGGAGCGCAGTCGATCTCGATTGCTGATGTTGATGCCGGGACGGGGTTGCTGCGCGTCAACCTGTCGACGGCAGAGGGACGATTGACGATCGGAACGTTGAGCGGCCTCAACTTCACGACCGGTGACGGCAGTGCTGACAGCGTGATTGTCTTCACGGCGACACTGGCTGATGCGAACGCAGGACTCGCGAGCCTCTCGTTTGAACCGAACTCGAATTTCTTCGGCACGGCCCGAGTCGCGGTTGCGGTGAATGATCTCGGCAATTCGGGAAGCGGCACGCAACTGGTCGATGCGAAGACGTTGACGATCACCGTCAACTCGGTGAACGACGCGCCGACCGGACAGGGAGAAAGTTATCGCGTCGCTTACAGCAGCACGCTCGTTGTCATGGACCCGACAGGTTCCGACTCGAATGCCGGAAACAACGGGGTACTCGTCAACGACACTGATATCGAGCAGTCCGCGCTGACTGCTGTCTTGCAGACGCCGCCAGCGCATCACGTCGGCACGTTCATGCTCAATTCGAACGGCACCTTCACCTATCAGCACGACGGATCGGTCAACGCGACGACGGACACTTTCACTTACCGAGTTTCCGACGGCACCACTTTGAGCGCGCTGCTGACAGTCACGATCAACATCGACGTCGGACTCGTCATCACTTCGGGCACCAATGTGACTGTCGATCTGCCGGAGCACTCAGCGACGGGCACCGTCGTGAGTGACGTTGATGGTGTCGCTCCGAACGGCGGCGCGATCTCCTATGCAATCACGAGCGGTAACGAGAGCGGCGCGTTCTCGATCGAACCGACGACCGGCATTGTGAGAGTCGCGAATCCCGCGGCCGTCAGCTTCGAAACGCAGTCGACGTTCAATCTCACCGTGCGAGCATCCGGTTCGGGGACTGCGACCGCGAACATTGCGATCAATCTGTCGGACATCGCAGAAAGCGTGACGATCAGCTCGTCTGCGTTTGCGACGGGAGTTGTCCGACTGAGTGTTGATGGCGCCCTTCTGCGAGTCGCTGATGCCAATGGCACTCCGATTGGCGAGCAGCATGCCTTCGCGAACGTCTCGAACCTGACGGTCATCGGTCGAGAAGGCAGCAACGAGACGCTCATCGTCGATACCTCAAACGGATGGCCGATGCCCGAGAACGGACTCACGTTCAACGGAGGCGGCAGCATCGGCGTCGACACGCTCCGTCTTGAGGGAGCAATGCCGATCTCGGCCGTCACAACGACGGTGACGGGAGCCGGGGCCGCTCTGCTTGTGTTTGCAGCGAGCGGCGGTCAGCGGCGAATCGTCGCGACCGGAACTGAGCACATCTTTGATGCGCTGTCCGCCGAAACTCGCGCCGTTGTGTTCGATGCGGGTAACGACGACGTCGCGGTCTCCGCGAACAGTGTGCTGCGCATCGCGAGTCCGCTGATGGAACTCGAATCGGCGCCGGCAACGAGCAACTTCTCGTTGTCACTCGGTGCGGGCAGCGACACTCTGAACGTCAGCAGTTTCCCGACGTCATCGCTGACTTCGCTGACGTTCTTCGGCGATGCTGGGAACGACGTCATGAATCTCAGCGGTCTCACGATCGCCGCGACGATTGACGGCGGTCTCGACGCCGACGTTGTCATCGGGGGTACTAATAATGACAGCATCTTCGGCGGAGATGGCGCCGACGTGCTTGATGGCCGTGCGGGCAACGACACTTTGTTCGGCGGAGCGGGGAACGACGACTTGACGGGCGGCAGCGGACTCAACGTGCTCAATGGCGGGGGTAGTTCTTCTGACATCGCGCGCGAAGTTGTTGCTGGCGCTTCCTCACTGACGACGGCTCGCATCACGTCGCAGATTGGCACGAGCAATCTCATAGGGGTTGAACTCGTCGCGATCATCGGCAGCGCGGGTAACGACTCGATCGACCTCAGCGGATGGACGCTCGGCAGTTCGCCGAGCGTGCTTGCGGGTAACGGCAACGACACCGTTACGGGAAGTGCATTGCAAGACGTCATCGACGGACAAGCGGGCGACGATGTCCTATTGGGCAACGACGGCAACGACGTGCTGTTCGGCGGCGGCGGACGAGACTTGCTCAGCGGCTTTGCCGGGAACGATGCGCTTGATGGCGGGGCCGATAACGACACCCTGCAAGGCGGTGCGGGCAACGATCAGCTCACAGGCGGAGCCGGCTTCAACGTTCTCAATGGGCAAGGCGCGACGGATACCGTGCGCGAGCCGATCGCGAGTTTCGCAACACTGACGACGACTCAAATCATCTCGTCGATCGGCAGCAACTCGCTCGTCGGCATCGAGCAAGTGGTGCTCGTCGGCAGCGAGAGTCCGGACCTCATCGACGCTCGCGCCTTCACGGGCAACACAACGCTCGCGGGCGGCGGCGGCAACGACACGATCTACGGCGGGTCGGGGTCAGACTCGATCAATGCCGGTCTCGGCGACGACATCGGGTTCGGCTTCGGCGGAGCCGATCAGATTGTCGGTGACTCCGGCAACGACACGATCGACGGCGGAGACGGTAACGACGGCATCAATGGCGGAGCGGGCAACGACGTCATTCGCGGCGGCAGCGGCAACGACAGGATTCAAGGCGGAACCGGCAACGACACTTTGCTCGGCGGGACCGGCAACGACACTTTGCTGGGACACGAGGGAGCCGACGTGCTCTTAGGCGAAGCGGGCGACGATCAAGTCATTGGCGACGCCACTGGGGCTGCGAGTCGCGACACAGTGGCCGGCGGCGGCAACGGTTCAACGCGCTCGACGCTTGATGTGCTCAGCACTGACGCGCTCGACCTCATTAACGAAGCGTTCTCGTTCGCATGGCCGCTGTCAGTGATGTGAGTTTCGGCGCCGGCTCAGGAGCGACTGCGGGCAATGATGCTTTACTCTTCTCGCGCTTCGTTATTGGCGGATGCGAAGCCCGTCGTACGGAGTCTCGCTGATGAGTCACTTCTGCCGCTCGCTTTATTGGATCGTCGTAATTTATGGACTGGATTCCCGACATCACTTGCACGGCTTGCGGCTGCGTCTGCGATGACCTGCGCATGCAAGTCCGAGATTTCTCTGTTGAGTCCGTTGACTGCAAAGGGTGCCCGATCGCCAAAGAGTGGTTCAGACGCATCATCGCGGCTCAGCGGATAACTCATTCGGCTGCGACGATTGACGGTCAATCGGCCCCGCTCGCAGAGGCATTGGACCGCGCGGCTCGCATTCTCAAGACGAGCCGCGCGCCGTTGATTTACGGCCTCTCGCGAAGCAGCACTCCCGGTCAACGCGCGGCGGTTGAGTTAGCCGATCGCATTGGCGCGATCGTCGATACGACGGCTTCTGTTTGTCACGGACCGTCGATTTTGGCGATTCAAAGCGTCGGCGAATCGACCAGTACGCTCGGCGAAATCAAGGAGCGTGCAGATCTCGTCATCTTCTGGGGCGCCGATCCCGTGACGACGCATCCTCGACATCTCGAACGGTACTCGGGGCAGCCTCATTCCGCGTTCTTGCCGCACGGACGCAGCGATCGAACGATCGTCGTCGTTGATGCGAAGCCGTCAGCAACGTCCGCTCAAGCAGATGCCTTCATTCAAGTCGCAGCCGGTCGCGACTTTGAACTCATCAATGAACTGCGACAGCAACTTCGCTCGGGCGGTGATTCGGCTGAGCCAGTGGATGCGAGCGAACTCGAACGTGAGCGAGCGACTCAAGCGCGACAGTTGATCGAACTCATGCTTCGCTGCCGGTACGGCGTTGTGTTTTTTGGATTAGGGATCGCGCAGCAACCGCTCGGCCATCTGACGGTTGAAGCACTCTTGCGACTCGTTGCCGAGCTGAATGCGAAGACGCGTTTCACGGCGCGGCGACTGCGCATTCCCGGCGACGTTAGCGGTGCCGATGCCGTGCTTTGTTGGCAGACCGGTTTTCCGTTTGCCGTCAGCCTGCAACGCGAAAGCCCGCGCTATAACCCCGGCGAGTTCTCCATCACCGAACTGCTGCGTCGAGGCGATGTCGATAGCTGCTTGATTGTCGGCAGCGAGAGTTTGAAAGACGTGCCGCTCGATGCGAGATCGCGACTGACTGAGCTACCGACAATCGTGCTCGATCACGCTCATCAAGAGACCGCTTTCCGAGCGGATGTAGGTTTTACGACATCTGTCTACGGCATTCACGCGCAAGGCACGGCGTATCGAATGGACGAAGTGCCGATCCCACTGCGTGCGTATTCATTGAGCGAGTTTCCGACGGACGAAGAAGTTCTGAAGACACTGTTGACGAGAGTTTGCGCGTAGCGGCGCGACGCTCGTTCTACTGCTCATCTTCAGTGGCTGCCGGCGGATTGCTGATCACTTCCGTCTGCTCAATCGGAGCGATGTCTTGCGCGAACGCTCCGGCAATGCCGATCAGAAACAATCCCGTCAGCAAGCATCCGGCACTCATCGCGCTGCCAAACAGAAATGGATTTGCCGGTCGCATGACGGGAGTCGCTGCAGCGCGAAGCGGCGGTTGCTCGACCGTCGGATAGCCGGGATCCCAGTTCTTGCCGTCGTCGTCGCGGTACTCAACGCGACTCTTCCATAAGGCGACCATCGTGCCGAAAGAGATGACGCCAGTAAGCGCGAGCATCCATCCGGGCTGCGCGGCATCGTCAGCGAGTTTGTTTCCCTGCAAACGATCGGCGACTTGCATCATCACGACAGCGGCAGCGTTGTTGATGAAGTGGATCAGCACGGGCGCGACCCAACTGCGCGTCGCGAGATAGGCAATGTGCAAGTAGATGCCGAGCGGCAAGACGGCCAATGAATGCGCCGGGTGAATGTGAGCGAACGCGAAGAAGCACGACGTCAGCAGCACTCCGACAACGATCCCGTAACGCGCAACGAGTCCGCGACCGATGACGCCGCGAAAGACGATCTCCTCACCAATTGCCGGGCAAACCGCGATCGCTAACAGCAGCAACGGAACCGGCACGTCCTTCAATGTCCCCATGAAGGCGTTGATGTTGGATGTGTCGAACTTCTTGAAGAACGGCATCTGCTCCATCAGCGCGTGCCATGCGCCATTCAGGTGATGATGCACGCTGCCGCAGAAGATCATGAGTGGAAACGCACCGCCGACGATCAACACAAGATGCTGCGCGCTGATCGACGCTGAGCCGAGCTTGCGAAAGGGATTGCTCCCAATGCGCAGAAAGCTCGCGCCGACGGCGACAACAACGAAGATCAACATCTCACCGAGGATCGGGCCGATCGACGGTTCCTTGAGCGACTTATTGATGAGAGCTTCAACCGCGCCGCGATCTCCGAAGTCGACCTTACTGTTTAAGAGCGTCACGATCGCAAACACGATGATCAGCCCAATCGCAGCAATTGCATGAGTGGCTAAGAAGCCGACCCACCATAAGCACGCTTCGAGAAATCCCGGACCGGGAACCGTCGCCTGTGCTTCGACTTGCAAATCCGCGACCGGCGGCGCGAATGGCTCCGCGTGCCGAGCGTCAATCACGCTGCTGCGTTCGACGACCGGAACGTCGGACTCAAAGACATCTTCCGGCGACAGGTGCGAGTCAGACGGCGAATCATTTCGCGTATCGTCCATAGTGAGAGCCGATCTCTGAAGGAACTGTCGAGGAAGACTTCCCAGTTTTGCGCCGCGTCGTAGTCGGACGCCTACGTCCGACTACGACGCAGCACGGACGTAGGCGTCCATGCTACGAACTCGGGAAGTCATTCTCGGACGATCTCAAAGTGAGGACCGAGAGCATGTCGCGTTGCCGAAACGCAGCGCAATGACCGCTGCAAATTGTCCGTGCTGACATTCCCGAATCAACGACTGATCGGCGCTCAACACTGACATGACCGCGATTCACGAAGTGAGCATGCCCGGAAAACGAATCGCCGCTGACTCTGCCTGATCGGAGAGTCGAGATACCGGTGCATGAAATGCCGATGCTGCGAAGTTGTCTGAGTAGTGCGATCGTCGATCAGTCAACGCAGAGCGATGCAGCATGGCTTCAACGTCTCGTGAAATCGGCAGACGCACTTTCGCAGAGCGAAAGGCGACGATCGGGCCGGCTCATTCATCCTGCCAAATTGCTGCCGGATCGAAGCACAGTGAGGTGAGCATGCTCAGCACGACGCAGCCGACGAACGCGATCACTGCCGGCCCGAAGTGAAACTCGATCAGCTTTCCGAGCTTCACGAGCATCACCAAAAACGCGAGCAGCATCACATCCATCATGCTCCATTTGCCCGCGTACTCGACCAGTTGATAGGTCAGCCCGCGATATCGCTCGTGAGTGAGCTTGAGCAGGCTTAGCTCTAACAACAGCACGAGCTTCAGCAGTGGGAAGATGATCGAGAACAAGCAGATCACAGTGCCGACAAACCAATTGCCGTGTGAGAAAAGTTCCAGTGTGCCGCCAATGAGGCTCGACTGGTTCCGATGTCCGAAGCGTTCCACTTCGAGAATGGGCAACATGATCGCCGGCCAAAAGAGGCAGAACGCGCCGAGTGCTGCGGCAGCGGTTCGCCCGGCCGCTCGATCAGCAGCACCCGCTTTGAAGATCGTCGCGCTGCAGCGCGTGCAGAGAGCGCGATCAGTCGCAGCAAGTTCCGGCAGTTCGTGAATCAACCCGCAACGATGGCACGCTTTCAACGTCATGCTGCTTTCCTCTGCCTTTGTGAGTCGCCGCGACTGGTCGCGCAGCCGATGACAGCAAGCCTATGCCACTTCCGGCAGAAGAATGAATTCAGCGCAGCTCACCTTTGCCGAACGGGGGGACGTGCAGCACACTCCGACTGCTGCAAGTCCTGCGGAATAACTGCTACAGCAAGATGTCGCTGACGTTGTGAGTGTCCCGGTCTGACGCCCGTCCGAAATCTGACGATTTCGGCTACGAAGACCGCAAGACGCGCTGTCGAGTTAAGTCCGCTTCATGATGCCAATCGGGAGCTTTAACGATGCTGAAGTTCGAAGGTCAGGGGCAAGCTCATACGTGTCACGGAGTCAGTCGTCGCGACTTCTTGCAAGTCGGTTCGCTCGGTGCCGCAGGACTCTCACTCGCCGGACATGCGGCCGCGAAAGAAGCCGGAGTCGTCTCGCCCGAGAACGATCGTCGCTCGGCGATCATGATCTTTAATCTCGGAGCTCCGTCTCAATTAGATACATGGGACCAAAAACCGGATGCCCCGCTTGAGATCCGCGGGCCCTTCAAATCCATCGCGACAAAAGCTCCCGCGATTCAGCTCTCTGAGATCTTCCCGAAGCACGCCGAAGTCGCCGACAAGATCACCTTCGTTCGCTCGTGCTATCACACTGCCGCTGCCGTGCATGATGTCGGATGGCAGATGCTGCAAACCGGTCGGCTCTTCAACGGCGGCATTCAGACGCCGCATGTCGGCGCGGCAGTGAGCTATCTCAGTGGTCGTCGCTCGGACTTGCCGCCGTTTGTTGTGCTGCCTCAAACAATGGGTCGCGGCGGCGGAAACTTGCCGAACGGTCAAGCAGCGGGGTTTCTCGGAAAGGCGCACGACCCGTTCGTGCTCAATGCAAACCCGGCAGAAGCAAACTTCAAAGTGCCCGATCTCTTGCCGCCGTCTGATCTCGGCACCGTGCGCGTTGATCGTCGTCGTCGACTCCGCGATCTCGTTGATGAGACCGTGCAGAACTTCGAAGCGAGCGACAATGCAAAGCAACTCGATAGCAACTTCGAAACGGCTTACCGGCTGATGACGAGTGCTCAAGCACGCGAAGCCTTCGATCTCGGCAAAGAGCCCGATCATGTTCGTGACCGCTACGGCCGCAATCGCTTCGGACAATGCTGCTTGCTGGCGCGTCGGCTGATCGAAGCCGGAGTTCGCTTTGTAACAATCAATACATTCCTGACGGTCTTCGACGAGATCACATGGGACATTCACGGATCGAAGCCATTCACGTCGATCGAAGGTATGAAGAACATCGTCGCCCCGATGTACGATCAAGCTTACTCGGCGTTGATCATTGACCTCGCCGAGCGCGGGATGCTCAACGACACATTGGTCTGCAACTTCTCGGAGTTCGGTCGCACGCCGCGCGTGAACCCGGCCGGCGGCCGCGACCATTGGCCCGCTTGCTTCACGACTTACTTTGCCGGCGGCGGCGTGCAGGGCGGGCAAGTCATCGGTCGCAGTGATCCGATTGGCGGAGTCCCCGCCGAGCGTCCCGTTGATCCGGGCGATCTCGTTGCGACCGTCTATCACGCGCTCGGCTACAAGCACGACGCGCACTTGCCCGGTCCGGCGAAGCGACCGTTCGGACTCGTCGACTTCGGCAAGGCGCCAATCACCGAGATGTTTTGATGCATTCGACCTGCCGGACTGCTGAAAGCTGAAGCTGCCGCTTCGATGATGGGACGTATGGGACCAATAGGACGAATAGGCCGGGTTGCTAAGGCATTCGTCACATTGGACTCATTCGTCCCATTCGCTTTCGCAAGGCGAAGAATTCGACGCCCTCAACCAACACTGCCGACCTTACATGAGGCTTCCGATGCCCTTTCGTGAGATTGCTTCCAATGTCTTTGTTTGGACCGACACATGTAATGTTTATGTCATCAAAGACGGCGATGCGGCGCTGCTGATTGATCTCGGTGACGGCAGCGTGCTTGAGCATCTGTCGGAGATCGGAGTGAAGTCGGTCGAATGGGTGCTCTTCACTCATCATCACCGCGAGCAGTGTCAGGGGGCGCCGCATCTCGCGAAGAGGAATGCGAAGATCGCCGCGCCCGAACTTGAGCGGCCGTTGTTCGAGTCGCCGGCGAGCTTTCGCAAAGTGAAAGTCACGCTCAACGACCAATACACCGTCTATGGAGCGAGCTACGTTCGCCCGCCGATTGAGCCCATCAAGCTCGATCGCGGCTTTAAGACAATGGATGACTTTCAGTGGCGCGGGCGCGAGTTCGTCTGCATCGACACGCGCGGCAATAGTCCCGGCAGCATGTCGTATTTACTACACGTTGACGGCAAGCGCATCGCCTTCAGCGGCGATGTGATGTGCAACGGCGCGAAGCTGCATAACTGGTTCGACTCCGAATGGGATTACGGCTTCGCTGCGGGCATCTATCCCCTCTTCAGTGCCGCAGCGTTGCTCGAACGCTACGAGCCGAGCTTGCTTTGCCCGAGTCACGGTCCCGTTATTCGTGAAGCGGTGCCGCAGTTGCGCGAGTACCAGCAAAAGCTCCGCAAGCTCGTGCCGCTCTTTCTGCGAGGCTACGACGTCAACACGTTTGCTGCGGCCGATCAGGACAATGTCTCGCGACCGACGAGCGTGCCTCACGTTTGGCAGATCACGAAGCACCTCTTCAAGTTCAAAGGGCCGAGCTTTTGGCCCAACTTCACGATCCTGATCGCAGACAGCGGGCACGCGCTCGTTATCGACTGCGGGCTCTTTGATCCGGCCTTTCTCGATAAGGCCATCAATGGCATGCGTGAGCGATTGGGGCTCAAGCAGATTGATGCAATTCTTGTGACACATGCGCACGGCGATCACTTTCTCGAAGCCGAACACATGCGGCAGAAGTGGGGCTGCCAGTTATGGACGATGGCCGGAGTCAACGAACGCTGCGAGACGCCGCAGCGCTTCGACTATGTCGCGCCGATTCAGTCTTACGGTTCGAGCATTCAACGCGGCATTGAGTGCGTGAAGTTCGACAAGCTCTTTCCGAATGGCTCGTTCTTTGAGTGGGAGGGCTATCAACTGTCGGTCGATTGGATGCCGGGGCAGACAAAGTATGCGTGCTGCTTGCACGGCGAGATCGACGGCAAGCGCGTTGTCTTCACCGGCGACAACATCTTCGGCAGCACGAGCGACCCGAAGCAGAACGGGCACGAAGCGATCGTCGCGCGGAACTCGTGCATTCTCGAAGAGGGCTATCTCTATGCCGCGCACTTCCTGCACGGCATCGGCCCCGACCTCTTGATTGGCGGCCATTCATGGGTCATGCCCGAACCGCAAGAGTTCATCGAACGCTATCGCGAGACCGCCGAGGCGCTGCGCGATGCGTTCCGCTCGCTGAGTCTCAATGACGACTATCGCTACATGTTCGATCCCTTCTGGGTGCGAGCCGATCCATACCGCGTCTTCGTGAAGCCGGGCGAGACGGCTGAGTTTCATGTGCTGATTCGCAACTTCCGCGATCGACCGCAGAAGCATCGCATCGAGTTGCATGCACCTGCCGGACTCAAAGTTGAACCGGCGGTTCTTGAAGGCGTCGTTCCCGGCGATCTCACTCTGCCATTCCCAGTGAAGCTGACGGCGGAGAAGAACCTTTCAGACGGCATCCGCATTGTCGCGTTCGAGATGACGATCGACGGTCAGCGCTACGGAGAGTTATTCGACTTCATGGCCGTTGTCGGCAACGTGAATGACGGACCGGCAGCGAATGCTCCGGCGAAGAAGTCGGGGTACTGAGGCAGCGAGTAACATCGCCTCACGATCGTCCGACAGCATTGCTCTGATTCCTCTCACGCTCCGCGCGGTTCAACTTCATGAGTGACCTGCTCTCTGAAAACTCTGAAAGCAGGCCGCCCATTGCGTCGTCTGCGATCTTGAATGGTCCGATTGGCCGACAGATTTTTTGGCTCGCACTGCCCGTATTGGCCGAGCAGTTCTTGAACTATCTCGTCGGACTGACCGACGTGCGTTTGTCCGGCTTCTTTAGCAAAGAGGCGACATCAGCCGTCGGCGTCGGGGCGTACGTGAATTGGCTCGTCGAGATCTTGTTCACAGTGGTCGGCACGGGAACGAGTGCCCTCGTTGCTCGGCATTGGGGCGCGGGCGAACGCGCGGAAGCGAGTCGCATTGCGAGATGCTCGCTGAGCGTTGCTCTGATACTGGGATCGCTCAGCGCGGTCGTCATGTATGTGATCGCGCCGTCGTTCACGGTTCTCTTAGGGCTCGATGCGACGCTGACGCAGATCGCGATTCAGTATCTGCGAGTGTGCTCGTTCGGTTACGTCTTCAGCAGCGTCTGCTTGATCGGCAGCGCGGCCCTGCGCGGAGCGGGCATGATGCGCGTGCCGATGTTTGTGCTCGGCTTAGTCAGCTTGCTGAACGTCGCGTTCTCGACGTCGCTCGCTTTCGGATGGGGACCGATCCCTGCACTCGGACTCGACGGAGTTGCAAGCGGCACGGTGTTGTCGCGATTGGTCGGAGCGGCCTTGATGCTAATGGCGCTCGGCTGGCGCGCTTCAGACTTGCACGCCGTGCCGTCAATGCAGGCGCTGCGCGACTTCGGAACGATGTGGCGCGTGCTCAAGATCGGTGCTCCGGCTGCAACTGACGGAGTGCTTTATTGGATCGGGCACGTCTTGTTCGTGAGGCTCATTGCAGGCATCGGCTCGGGCGAGCAAGCGAATGCGGCGCTTGCCGCTCATACGGTCTTCGTACAAGTCGAAGCCATCACCTACATGCCCGCATGGGCATGGGGCACAGCAGCAGCAACGTTGATCGGTCAATGTCTCGGAGCCGGTTTGCCGGACCGTGCTCGCAGCGGGGCTCATCGCGCGGCGATTCAAGCAGCCTGCTGGGCAAGTCTGACGACGGTACTTTTTATGACAGCCTCACCGCAGATCTTCGCCGCGATGCACGATGACCCGCTCGTCGGACAACTCGGTGCCCCGGCGCTGCAAGCACTGTGTTGGATGGAGGTGCCGCTCGTACTGGCGATCGTCTACACGATTTCGGTGCGAGGTGCGGGAGACACAACCGCGCCGCTCGTCATCAACTCGCTTTGTGTTTTCGGAGTTCGTCTAACCGTCGGCTATGTCGGCACTCACTGGTTGAAGTGGGGCCTCTACGGCGCATGGCTCGGCATGGCGGCGGATGTGACGCTGCGAGCAATCATTATCGGGCTCTACTTCCGCAGCGGACGTTGGGCGCGGAAGAAGGTTTGATGCGCTGCGAGCGCGAGGCAGCGTTGAAGCGCATCAGAACTCGATCTCGAGACTCTGCTCTTCCTTCAGCAGCTTTGACTTCACGCGGATCGAGTCTTTCACCAATGCGGCTGCTCCGGGAATGCTCACGACGATCTGCGCGTGCCCGTCGACGATCCGCAGTAAGTCGGTCTGCTTGACCGGCACGACTTTGCCGCTTCTCTCTGTGCGAGTGGCATCGGGCCGACGCTGATCGAACGGGATCACCAGTCGGAACGCGTCAGTGCCCGTCACTTCGCCGCTGATGTCGGCGACTCGATAGGTCTTCAGCGCAGCGGGCAACTTGATGCGAATGATGATGAGATAGTCCTCGCGCGGCTTCGGATCCGCCGGAACGGTCCATGCGGCAAAGCTGCCTTTCGTCACCGCTTTGCCGCCCATTGGCATCTTGAATTGGAAGCCGTCGGAGTCTCCGAATTCGCTGCTGCCGTTCTCTTTGCCATTCGTCTGCACGGCATTGGCGATGACATCCGGAGCGGCAATCAATCGCGGATCAGCAATCGGAGTCGGCATGAGCAGCGGCGACTTCGTGAGATCAGCTCCGGCTTTCGGAAGAGAAAGTTCAACGAGCCCATCAAAGGCTTGCGGCACTCCGTCTGCGTCAGAGAGCTGAGTCGAGATCGCTTGCGATGTGACCTTCTGCTGAATGAAGACCGCTGACAGCACGACAAGAATGAGCACGTGAATCAGTAGCGATGTGCCATAGGCGCCGATCACCGCTCTTCGAAGTGCTTGTCGCCATTGAGCCCAATCAAAGCCGACATCGTCTTCGGACTTCTTGTCGGTCTTTGTTGCAGGCGCTTCTGTTGAAGACTTCGAGCGACGACGACGCTGCGCGGACTCGACTGCTTTAGCCGCTTTGTTGGCGACGGCTCGTTCCGAGCGTTGTTCTTGCGGAGTGCTCTTTGATCGTTGATCAGTCGGCTGCTGCGTTCGAGGAAGCGCGTTGACGCGACGAGCGGACTCTGCCGAATCGATACCGGCAAAGTCGGTCGCAGGTTCAACGGCATCATCACTCTGAGGCAATGCGACTGAGTCAGCGTGCTCAACATCGAGTCGAGCGGATGAAGGCCGCGCTTTGAACCATTGCGGAGGCGCGACAACGGGCGCTCTTACTTCTGCTTCGTCTGAGGCCACTTCGTCGTCGGTGAATTCCGCGAACTCAATGACGTCGTCAGCAACAACGCGAGCTGCGTCGTTGCGAGACGAATTGGTCGCTGAGGAACTCATGCCGAAAACTCCATTCAGAGCGCGAAAGCTTGACGTTGCTGAATCGTCCTAATGCGCTGCGATCGCAATCGACCGCAGCCGAAATCGTGAGATTTCGAGGCCGCAGTGACTGCGTCCGAAGTCTCACAACTTCGGCTAGCAAAGACGCACGCCGCACCGAAGTGACGAACGCAGAACCCTACCGGATGCCAACAAGCAATGCCTTGCGAATGTCGCGAAGTGACTTCGAACGCTGATCCGTAGAACCCGCGCGACCGGCGGCATTAGTGCCATCGGAACTACGACATCAAAGCAATGTTCTCACAACCGAGCGTTCCTCGTGCTCTTCAGCCGCGACTACGATGAAGTCCATTGCGCGACTCATCAGCGTTATCGGAGATCAGCATGCCTTCGCCATTTCCCGGAATGGACCCATTCATCGAACTGCAAGAGTGGGAAGACTTTCATCAGCGGTTCAACAACCAATTGGCCGACATGCTCGCGCCCTCAGTTGAACCGCACTA
Source organism: uncultured Planctomycetaceae bacterium (assembly GCA_964573505.1). Taxonomy (GTDB): domain Bacteria; phylum Planctomycetota; class Planctomycetia; order Planctomycetales; family Planctomycetaceae; genus AM-0621. The sequence goes on from CAZNMS010000126.1 coordinate 17,680, forward strand.
CATCGCCCGGGTTGAGAAGCGGGGCTATGTCGAACATCCGCCGGAGGATGACTTGCCCGATCGTTGGGCCGATGTCGCTGTCATGCGCTTCGATCATCGATCGAGCGGATCTGCGACAGCAACTGCACTCGCCACTGAAGCTAACTTAGCAACGGAAGTCTGCGAGTTGCCGATGTCGGTCGAGCGACGCGAGAGCTATCTCGTCATTCGAGAACGCGAGTCTCAAGAAGTTGTGACGATCATCGAGACGTTGTCACCGGCCAATAAGCGCAGCGGTGAGGGCTATCGCGAGTACTTGCGAAAGCGCGAGATGATTCTGCATAGCCTGACGCATCTCGTTGAACTCGATCTGCTCTTAGGCGGTCAACGCATGCCCACAAAGAATCGCAGGCCGGCAGCAAGCTACTACGCGATCATCAGCAATGCTGGCGATCGACCGCGAGCAGCTCTGACTCACTGGACGATCCGCGATCGTCTGCCGTCGATTCTGATTCCTTTGAAGGCGCCGGATCCCGTTGTGTCGCTCGATCTGCAAGCAGCGCTCACGACCGTCTATGACCGAGCGCGCTATCAACTCTCGCTCAACTACGGCGCTGAACTCCCCGCACGATGGCTCGATGACGATGACCGCAATTGGGTGCGAGAGTTGTTGCGCGGATAAGTTCGCTTAATGTCGCGCCCGCGATGTAGCACGAGTTACATTCACTGATGGAAGTCGACAGCGAAGGCGTCGTTGCACCGAGTCGATGAACGAACTCGTCGCGCTATTCGGTTCGGCAATGAGTCCGAGTGGCTCTCTTTGATGAATCCGACCCGTGACGATCATCGGGCAGTCTGCTATCTAGCCCGCCCTTTGAAACGCGGGATTGATCGTCATCTGACGGGCTCGCGGATTGGTTCTGTTCCTCAGTGAAAGGCAGCGGCGGCACATGGAAGCCGGCATCGTCGGATTGCCCAATGTAGGCAAAAGCACGCTCTTCAACGCTTTGACTTGCTCGAAGCAAGCGCAAGCAGCGAACTATCCCTTCTGCACGATCGAGCCCAATGAAGGCATCGTGAGTGTGCCGGATAGTCGTCTCGAACGAATCCAGAAATACATCAAGACAAACCGCGTTGTGCCTGCCGCTTTGAAGTTGGTCGACATCGCCGGCATCGTGAAGGGCGCGAGCGAAGGGCAAGGACTGGGTAACAAGTTCCTCAGCCATATTCGCGAAGTGGATGCGATCATGCAGGTCGTCCGCTGCTTCGAAGATCCCGATGTCATTCATGTGACAGGTAAGGTCGATCCGCTCTCGGACATTGAAGTCATCGAGATCGAGCTGATGCTGGCCGACATCCAAACGCTCGAGAACGCGATCCCGAAAGCCGAGAAGCTTGCTCGTGGTGCGGACAAAGAAGCGAAGCTCCGCGTCGAGGTCATGAAGAAGTGTCTTGAAGCCCTGCTGGCAGACACTCCGCTCCGCAAGTTGAGCTTCGATGAGAACGAGCAAAAGATCGTCAACGGGCTCGGCATGATGACCGCGAAGAAGATTCTCTATGTCGCGAACGTCGACGAGAACGATTTGCTCGGCAAAGGCCCGCTCGTCATGCAGGTGCGTGAGTTCGCCGACAAAGTGGGAGCAGTCGTCGTCCCCGTCTGTGCGAAGTTCGAAGCGGAGATCGCGGAACTCGATAGCCCCGAAGACCGCGCCGAAATGTTGGCGTCCGTCGGACTCGAAGAGCCGGCATTGGGAGCATTGGCGCGAGCGGCTTATCGCACGCTCGGTCTGCAGAGCTACTTCACGGCGGGCGAGATTGAAGTCCGCGCATGGACGATCCCGGTCGGAGCAACGGCACCTCAAGCCGCCGGTGTGATTCACACTGACTTTGAGAAGGGCTTCATTCGAGCTGAGATTTACTCGGTCGAGGATCTCGAGACCTACAAGACGGAGAAAGACATTCGCTCGGCGGGCAAGCTGAGAGTCGAAGGCAAAGCCTATGTCATGCAAGACGGCGACATCTGCCACTTCTTGTTCAACACTTGAGGTTGCTGATGACGCGGTATGAGGAACTCAGCGAGCGCATGCGGCAGACGTTGGAGTTGGCAGAAGCCGGCTTTCACATGCAACGACAACGCTTGCGCCGCGAGTTCCCGTCTGCGACGGACGACGAAATCGAAGCACGGTTCCGCGAGAGGCTGCACTCGTTCCCG